>CANREU010000082.1 GCA_947629725.1 uncultured Clostridia bacterium | reverse complement strand
TCGGAATGACGAAGAAGAGAGGCGTGCGCCTCTCTTCTTCGTTTGCCCTCGCCCTGCGTCAGGGGGAGGGTGGGGGCGGGGGTTTGCCTACGGGTATCGCATACACCCCCTCAAGGGGGCGCCGAGAAGAGGGCGGCGCGTTTTCACCTCCTCCCTCCTTTGGAGTGCAGGGCGTACAAAAAGCCCCCTCCGCAGGAGGGGGCGTCGTTTCTTTTGCGGTCATTCAAAGAACATGAGGATGCCCGCGATGAGGTTCACAAAGAGCAGGGAGCAGATCTTGAATGCGGTCCCCACGGGCTTTCCCTCCTTCACGCAGCGCCAATAGTGCACGGTCATCGGGATCGTCCAGAAGAGGGGAATGAGTGCCGCGCCGTAGGAGATGCAGCCGAGGAGCATGAAGATCTTGGCCACGAGCCGAAGCACGCCGCCCTCCGTTTTGGGGGCGGCAACCGTGCCCGCCGTCGCCGTCTGTGCCGCGGGTTGTGCGGCCGCCTTCTTTGCGCGGAGCTCCTGCGTATAGCGGTCGATCTCGTCGGCGAGCGGGAGGTTCATAGCGGTCGGCTCCTTCCCCGCGAGCGCCTCCGTAAAGCGGGCTAAAGCGGCCTCGGTGCGTTCGGGCGGGAGTACGGGCGCGAGCTCCTCTTTTAACGCCGACGTGCGCTGTGCGCATGCCTCGGGGGAAAGCTCTTCCCTCCGTCTTGCGATCGCCTCCTCCGCAATGGCGTAAAACGCCTTCTTTACGGGGATATTGTCCGCCGCGTCGGTCGTCTCATAAGCCTTGATGAGGCCGGCGATCCGCTCATTGTCCTCCTCGTTTTGCGCGGTGAGGATACCCTTTTCAAAGGCCTCCTTCACCCAAAAGGACTTTCTTCCGTCCGCAAAGCGCACCGTTATGATGTCGCCGAAGTAATCCTCGAGCACGCCGTCCCCATACTGCGCGTGGCGGAGGGGCATTCCGTAGATGAATTGCATCGTTTCCTCCTTAAAATGCAGGTCCCCTGCATTTTTATTATAACACGAAGAGGCGGGCGGTCAATGAGGAAAAAGAATGAAAAAAGTGAGCATTCGTAAACGCGGGAGGACAAAAAACTCCCGCGGCGCGCCGCGGGATGAGGTTTGTTTTTCGGACCGTGAAGGTCACTTTTTGGTGGCGAAGGAGAGGAGACGCCCCGTCCCGCCGAACACGACGACAATGTCGCCCTCGGCGAACACGTAGTCGCCGTCGACGTCGGCGTTCACCGCATCTCCCTTTTTCACGGTGAGGATGTTCATGCCGTATTTGCCGCGGGGGTTCACGTCCACGACCTTCTGCCCGATCCACTTCTTGGGGACGGCGAGCTCGAAGATGGAGTTCTGTTCGTCGAGGTCGATATAGTTGACGACGTTCGCGGCGTTGAGTTTCACGGCGAGGCGTTCGGCTATATCCCTGTCGGGGTAGATGACCTCGGATGCGCCCATGCGGTAGAGGAATTTGCGCTGGATCTCCGTCGTCGCCTTCGAGATGATGCGCTTTGCGCCCAGATCGCTCAAAAGAGAGGTGATCTCGAGGGAGGACTGGAAGTCGTCGCCGATCGCGACCACGCACGCGTCGAAGGAGGGGATGTCGATGGTCTTCAGGTTATCGATGTTGGTGCAGTTCATGATGAGGGCGTTCGTGTATTTTGCGGCGAGCATGTTGACGAGTTCCTCGTTTTTATCGACGATCATCACCTCGTCGCCCACGGAGAGGAGCTTCTCCCCGAGCGTCCTGCCGAACTTGCCCATTCCGATGAGAAGGATGGATTTCATGGTTTCTCCTTGTTGTTATCCGATATAAAGGGTCTCCACGGGCTTACGGACGCCCGCCGAAACTTTGCTTGTTCCGAGTGCCTGCGCGAGGGTGAGGATGCCGACCCGTCCCGCGTACATGAGGAGGATGAGGACGATCTTCGCGCCGATCCCGAGGGCGGGCGTGAGACCCAGAGAGAGCCCGACCGTGCCGAGCGCGGAGACGACCTCGAAGAGGACGTCCGA
The DNA here is from genome assembly GCA_947629725.1 of uncultured Clostridia bacterium. Classification (GTDB taxonomy): domain Bacteria; phylum Bacillota; class Clostridia; order Christensenellales; family Borkfalkiaceae; genus Gallimonas. Next base: position 5,053 of record CANREU010000082.1, on the reverse strand, counting down.
AATGGCGGCGGAGGGCTCGAAGGCGCAGATAAAGATGGCGCCGAGGAAGATGAGGGCGAGGCAGGCCGCGAAGATGGCGAGCGCCTGCGAGAGAAGGTTTGTCTCCACCCTGCGCTTCCCGATGTTGATGTCCTTTCTGCCGCGGAAGACGGCAAAGGTCCCCATCATGATGACGGTGAACGTCCCCACTTTGAGCCCGCCAGCGGTGGACCCCGTGGAGCCGCCGATGAACATGACCATGACGATATAGCCGCTATCCGAGAGCGTCGTGGGGTCCGTCGTCCAAAATCCCGCCGTGCGCGCCGTCGCCGAATTGAAGAGGGCGGCGAGCAGCCGCTGCCCGAAGTTCATGCCCTCGAGGGCGGCGGCGTCCCTCTCAAAGAGAAGGAAGAACCCCGTCCCGATGGTGAGGAGCACGGCGTTCACGATGAGGATGAGTTTGGTATAGAATTGGAATTTGACGGGGTTGCACTTGGAATCGATCACGTCCACCCACACGCAGAACCCGAGCCCGCCGAACACGATGAGCCCGCCGAGGGTGAGGGTGACGAGGGGGTCGGTCGCATAGGCGGAGAGGGAGGCAAACGCACCGCACTCCGCGCCGAGCACGTCGAATCCCGCGTTGCAGAAGGCGGAAACGGCGTGGAAGACCGAGAACCAGATGCCGTTCCCCCAGCCGAAGTCCTGAATAAAGCGGATGGAGAGGAGGAGGGCGCCCACCGTCTCACAGAGGAAGGAGCCCACGACGATGCGGATAACGAGCTTTTTCACGCTCCCCACCCTGTTTGCGCCGAGGGACTGCACGACGGCGGTGCGTTCATACAGCCCGATCCCGCGGCGGAAAACGAGGAGGAAGACGGAGACGAAGGTCATGAACCCGAGCCCGCCCGTCTGGATGAGAAGGAGGATGACGATCTGCCCGAACAGGCTCCAATGCACGGCGGTGTCGTAGGCGATGAGGCCGGTCACACAGGTCGCGGAGACGGAGGTGAAGAGCGCGTTCAAATAGGAGGTATGCTCCCCGTCCTTCGTCGCAAAGGGAAGGATGAGGAGTACGCTTCCGAAAAGGATCACCGCGAGATACCCCAAAGCGAGGTATTGCCACACGGAGAGCTTGATTTTTTTGAACCCCTTTCCCATACAGTCACAAGATTGTAGCACAAGCGCAACTCTTTGTCAACCGTTTTTTCATCAAAATAGGGTCGCGCACGCGGGTCCGCGCTTGTCTTGCCGCGTCATTCCGCCCCGCTCCTGGATCACAATCACAGCTGCGGGCGATAGGGGAGGCGGCACGGCGAAGCCGTGACGGATGGGGATGGGAACATCAACCCCCACCACTCCCGCAAGCGGGAGAGCCGCCCCCTTTAAAAGCGGGCAGCTTTTTGTTCTCCGTTCTTACCTGCCCCCCTTGAAGGGGGCGGGGTAGGGGGGTGCCCACAATATTCTGCAAATACGAAAGGGCGAGATTCGCTCGGCGTTCGCGGTGCGAACGCCTCGAATGAGGTCTTTTAAGGAGGCGGCGAGCATAGAGGGGCGCCCCAAAAGCGTAAAATGCGCACATGGGGTGGAAAAAATAAGAAAGGGACCGCAAAAATCGCGGTCCCGTGTTCTTCTTTTCGTTTACGCCTTGTTCGCCGAACCCAGCACGTCGACGATCTTGTGCTTCACCATTTCCTTCATGTTGGCGCGCGCGTCGCCGAGGTATTGGCGGGGATCGAAGTGGTCGGGGTGCTCCGCAAAGTGCTTGCGGCAGGCCGCCGTAAACGCCACGCGGAGGTCGGAGTCGATGTTGATCTTGCACACGGCGAGTTTCGCCGCCTTGCGGAGCTCGCTCTCGGGGATGCCGATCGCGTTGGGCATGGAGCCGCCGAATTCGTTCACGATCGCCACCTGCTCCTGCGGCACGCTCGAGGCGCCGTGCAGCACGATGGGGAAGCCGGGGAGACGTCTGCCGATTTCCTCCAGAATGTCGATACGGAGTTTCGGGTCCTGCCCGGGCTTGAATTTATAGGCACCGTGGGAGGTACCGATGGCGATGGCGAGCGAGTCGCACCCCGTGCGTTCGGTGAATTCCTGCACCTCGTCGGGGGAGGTGAACTGCGCGTCGTGCGCGGCGACCTTCACGTCGTCCTCGATGCCCGCGAGTTTCCCGAGTTCCGCCTCGACGACCACGCCGTGGTCGTGCGCATACTCCACAACTTTCTTGGTGAGGGCGATGTTCTCCTCCCACGGTTTGGAGGAGGCGTCGATCATGACGGAAGTGAAGCCGCCGTCGATGGACGACTTGCAGATCTCGAAGTCGGCGCCGTGGTCGAGGTGCATGGCGACGGGGATGTCCGTCGTCTCCACCGCAGCCTGCACGAGGTGGCGGAGATACACGGGGTTGGCGTATTTTCTCGCGCCTGCCGAGACTTGCAGGATGACGGGGGAGCGGCATTCGTTTGCGGCTTCGACGATCGCCTGTATCATCTCCATGTTGTTCACGTTGAACGCGCCGACGGCATAGCCGCCCGCATACGCCTTTTTGAACATTTCGGTGGTAGTTACCAAGGGCATAGGTTTTTTCCTCCGCGGATATTTTTTCCCATTATAAAACTTTTCCCCGCAAATTGCAAGAGGGTTTGCAAAATTTTCCGCCCCTCTTATTTTTCGATGCCGAAGAGGAGGTTGGGCTCCACGCCGAACTTGCGGTAGAGCATGTAAATGCTGTCGTACCCCGGCTTCTTTTTCCCCATGAGCCATTGCCCGACCGTCGTCTGATGCACGCCGAGCTCCCTTGCAAGCGCCTCTTGGCTCAACTGCTTCAGCTCCATCACTTCACGGATAACATCAGAGTATATCATGGATTTATTATCTTTCTTTTTAGGTCAAAAGACTTGACATAAGTCAAAAGACTTGATATAATTTATATAATTTCCCAAAACAAAGGAGGAGAGGTTATGGAAGGCATTTACGGGATGCGCGTCCGCAGCGGGAAGTACGGCGACGGCGTGCTGAAAGAATACCGCGGCGACACGGTGAAGATCCGCTTTGCGGACCGCGATGTAGACTATTGGACGGAACTTGCGTTCCAAAGCGGCGCTTTGAAGCCCGTAAACGAGGCGGACGGGGCACGGATAGAAAAGCTGCTCGAGGGGCGCAGAAAGGTCTCGCCCACGCCGTATATGCGCACATTGGCGGCGCTCTCCGCCCTCGCGGGGGAGGCAAAAAAGCGGAAGCGGGGGGACGTCTCCGCAGAGCGCGTCGAAGGGCTCAAAGAGGCATTTGCGGACGTGCTGTCCGCGGAGGACATCGACAAACACCTTGCAACTTTCATGGACTGCTATGCGGCGGACGGCTCTCAAATTGTGCAATTCAACCTGCGCGACATGGCGCAGGAGCACTTTTCGAATCGGCCCGAGGAACAAGCGGCGCCACAGGGTGCAGCGGATACAAAAGGTACAACGGGCGCAGCGGGCGTAAGCGGAGATTACGAAGCCGAGAAGGTGAAGTGGTGCAAGCGCAGCATGAAGGAAAAACTCACCGTTCACTTCCGCTCGCAGAAGAAGGCGTTCCTTGCGGGCGTCGTGCTGACCTCGATCGCGCTCTTCGGGATCTTTTGCGGGATTTTTTGCTCGCTCATCACTTTGTGTTTGATCAATGTGAAGATGAGTGAGACGGGGTCAATGGTCTTGACCGTACTCATGGGCGTTGGCGGAGGACTCTACTATATCGCAGCCTTTGCCGCACACATTGTTTGGTTCGGTTTCAATGCCGATCTCTGTGAAACAAAGCGGGAAAAGCAGACGGCGGTCGCATTCCGGTGGATCACCTTTCTTCCGTTCTGGATGGTCGTAATATGGATCGCCTTGCTTCTCTTTGTTTTAACGGTCATGATCCTCATGCTCTTGGGCGCGCTGTTCGGCGGCGGAGGAGGCGGAACGGGCGACGCGTTCAAGTTCGACACCAACGAAAAGACCGTCCGCGACCGTTACGGAAGGGCGGTGACGGTGTACAAAACGCGCGGCAACGAGCGGTATAACAACGAATGGTACGAGCGCTGGAAAGACGACGCGGGCAACACCTATCTCACGCGCAACGGAAAGAAGTTCATCATGATGTCCTAAAAAACGCCGCTCTCATTTGGCTGGGGTACAAAAAAGGAAAGATTCACTCGCCTCGCTCGGAATGAGGAGGAACTTGCCCTCACCTCCGACCGACCGATCTTGCTTCCCCCTTTGGGGGAAGTACCCCGAATGAGGGATAGAGGTTTGCAGCCGAGTCCGAACCCCCTCACCGCGTACTTCGCCTTCCCTTCGTTCGGAATGATGCGCGGAAAAAAAGGCGCAAGGTGCGCGGAGCAGACAAATTGCACGAAAATTTTCGTCAAACAAAAAAAACCGAAAAAAGCGTTGACGGAAGCCGAGGAATATGGTAAAATACGGTTTGGAAAAAGACGGGCAGACCCGCCAATGAATTTTCGGAGGATTTTGTTATTATGGCAAACGTAAGAGTAGCAATCAACGGTTTCGGCCGCATCGGCCGTCTCGCCTTCCGCCAGATGTTCGGCGCAAAGGGGTATGAGATCGTCGCCATCAACGACCTTACGAGCCCCACCATGCTCGCGCACCTTCTGAAGTACGACAGCGCGCAGGGCAGATACGCCTATGCGGACACCGTCTCCGCGAACGACGAAGAGGGCACGATCACCGTTAAGGGCACCACCATCAAGATCTATAAAGAAAAGGAAGCCGTGAACCTGCCGTGGAAAGAGCTCGACGTCGACGTCGTCCTCGAGTGCACAGGGTTCTACACCAAGAAGGACAAGGCGCAGGCGCACATCGATGCGGGCGCGAAGAAAGTCGTCATTTCCGCTCCCGCGGGCAACGACCTTCCCACCATCGTCTACGGCGTCAACGAGAAGACCCTGAAGCATGAGGACACCATCATCTCCGCCGCTTCCTGCACCACCAACTGCCTTGCCCCCATGGCGGACGCCCTCAACAAGGCGTATCCCATCGTCTCGGGCATCATGACCACCGTCCACGCCTACACGGGCGACCAGATGGTGCTC
>CANREU010000081.1 GCA_947629725.1 uncultured Clostridia bacterium | reverse complement strand
GAGAGGGCGGTCACGATTCCCGTCTCCGCGAGCCCGTTGTAAAAATGAAACGCGTATTCCATGCCTTGCTCCTTCCCGCAGATGATCGACCGTTTTCCGAAAATTTATACGGATCCCCTCTTTTTTATCGACAAACTTGAAAAAACGTGCTATAATGAAGAAAAGGAGAAAAAGATGAATCTTTTGGCAAGCGGCGCATGGGCGCTCGACGTCTCCTTCTTCGTGATCATCTTCGCCTGCGTGCTCCTCGGAGCGATCTGCGGCTTCGTGAAGATGGTCTGCAAGTGGGCGGGGACGGTCGTCTCCATTGTCGTCGCGATCGGTTTTTGTATCGCAATGAAAAACAGCCTCGAGGCATGGTTCGGGCTCACGACGGCGATCGCAAACGGCATCCACAGCCAGACCATTGCAGACTGGATCTCGGTCGCCATCGCGTTCGTCGCGCTCGTCGTCCTCGTCCGCCTCGGCGCATGGCTGCTCGGGAGCATCGCAAGCGGGCTCGTGAAGAAGAACGACGCGCTGCGCAAGGTCGACCGCGTGTTCGGCGCCATCCTCGGGTTCCTCTTCGGGTTTGTTACGGTGTTCATCCTCCTCGGGATCCTCCGCGTCATCCCCTCCGACACCCTGCACAACTTCGTCTCTTCGAGCGTCATCGTGGGCCCGCTCTTCAAGTGGGATTGGTTTACGGCGCTCTCCTCCGTCATGAAGACGGCAGAGGCAATGGCATAAATTACGGCGCAGACCGCACACACAAAGCCCGCCCGCTCGGCGGGCTTTTTCTTTTTACGGGAGATTTTTTGCGCCCTTTCTCCCTTCTTCGTTTGCCCTCGCCCTGCGCTTGCCCCTTGCCTTCCCCCGAGGAGGAAGCTCCCCCATCACCCTTGATTTTCCGCATGGGGGAGTGCTCGTTTTTCCGAAAGAGAAAGATTCACTCACTCCGCCTGCGGCTCCGTTCGGAATGAGGGGGAACCTACCCTCACCCCTCGAAGGTGAGGGGCGCTTCGTCGCTTTGTCCCCTCCTGACCCTCATACCGAAGCTCCGTAGGAGCCGAGCGTATCTTTCCTTTTTCTGCGCGTCTCCAAGATAAACGTGGGCTGTGCCCTCGGCATAATGTATCTGTGCCACATCAGCCCCCACCCAAATAATTCGCAAAGTGAATTTTCTTGCCCCCCCGTCTTCGCCGTTTTATACGGCGATTTTTTCATGCGCCCCCCTGTACTTTGCAGGATTTTTATGACAGGCTCGCCATAGAAAGACAGGACGGTATAGCGGAACGGCCGTGATCCGTGTAGCGGGAGTTTCCTCGCGGAAAAGCGGAAGACGGGCTTGCGGCAGAAAGACCCGCGGTCCGCACAACGGCGGCACCGCGAGCCCCTTGCGACGCAAACTTCTTTGCGCACGGAAAGGCGTCGCGCGCATGTCCCAAACCGCCGTAAAACGGGTAAACATTGGGACAAGAGGGGACCCCGAGGTTTTTCTCGAAAAATCACCCTCGGACGGGCCCAAAAACACCTTCTGCCGCGCACGTTCGCAAAATATGCACCAAATGTTTCACGTGAAACATGAAAAAATCCGAAAAAATTCTCCGAAGTGTTTCATGTGAAACAATTTTGGGTCAAAAACACCCCAAAATAGGTCTAAAATGGGGGTTTTAGAGGGTTTTCGAGGCAATTTTGTGAGATTTATGAAAATCGGGAAAGAATTTCCGCAAGAGACTTGATTCTTGGGCGAGAATGTGATACAATATTCATGTTCCGTTTGCGTAAGCTATAGAAGGCACGGACAATAACGAAAAGGAGATATGTATTTGAACAAGGTAATCAAGACGATCATCATCGTCGTCCTTGTTGCCGCGCTCGGAATCGGTGCGTACTTTTTGATCACGACACAGATCAAGAACAGCAAAGAGATCTCGGCGGATGAGTTCATCGCGAGAATCGAAGATGCGCGCGGCGACGAAGGGGACAAGAAGGCGGGGGTGTATGCCGACTCAGAGCAGATCGCAAAGATCCATATAGACGGCTACACCATCTACGGATATGCGTCGAAAGATGCGCGCAACTACACGTGGTGGGCAAACTTCCCCAACCTGCACACGGCGGACGGGCTGACGCTCGTTCGGACATGGCTCGATGACTACGGAGTGCAGCAGGTCAGCTATTCGAACCCGAATGCGGGTGCGGACTGGGGCAACATCATTTATATTGCGGTGCTCGTCGTCGGTGTTGTTGCGTTCATCTTCATCATGCGCGCCATGATGGGTGGAACGGGCAAGGTCGCCAACTTCGGAAAGACCAAAGCGAAGGCGTCGACGCACCTCAAAGTGCGCTTTTCGGACGTCGCAGGTGCGGAAGAGGAAAAGGCCGAACTCGCGGAGATCGTCGAGTTCTTGAAGAACCCGCGCAAATTCTCCGACCTCGGCGCGAAGATCCCCAAAGGCGTGCTGCTCGTCGGCCCCCCGGGAACGGGTAAGACGCTGTTCGCGAAGGCGGTCGCCGGGGAGGCGGGAGTGCCCTTCTTCTCGGTGAGCGGTTCGGACTTCGTCGAGATGTACGTCGGCGTGGGTGCGTCCCGCGTGCGCGACCTATTTGACCTTGCGAAGCACAACCAGCCCTGTATCATCTTCATCGACGAGATCGATGCTGTGGGCCGCCAGCGCGGCGCGGGACTCGGCGGCGGGCACGACGAGCGGGAGCAGACCCTCAACCAGATCCTCGTCCAAATGGACGGCTTCGATTCCAACGAGGGGATCATCGTGATGGCGGCGACCAACCGTGCCGACATTCTCGATAACGCCCTCCTCCGCCCCGGGCGCTTCGACCGTCAGATCTACGTCCACCTGCCCGATGTGAAGGGGCGCGAGCAGATCCTCAAGGTCCACGCCCGCAACAAGCCTCTTGCGCCCGACGTAAACTTCAAGGTGATCGCGCGCATGACGAGCGGGTTCTCGGGCGCAGACCTTGCCAACCTCCTCAACGAGGCGGCGATCCTCGCGGCGCGCAAGGGCAACAAGACGATCGGCAACCTCGACCTCTATGAGGGCATCAACAAGGTGCTCCTGGGGCCGCAGAAGAAGAGCCGCGTCGTCACCGAGCAGGAGAAGAAGCTCACCGCCTATCACGAGTCGGGCCATGCCATCCTCGGCAAACTCTGCCACGAGCTCGACAACGTGCAGGAGGTCTCCATCATCCCGCGCGGGCCCGCGGGCGGGTATACGCTGTACCGTCCCGAATCGGACAACAACCTCGACACCGTCAATTCGCTGCGGGCGCAGATCTGCTCGGGGCTCGGCGGCAGGGTCGCGGAGGAGCTCGTTTTGCACGACATTTCCTCGGGCGCTTCGGGCGACATCCGCCAGGTCACGCAGATCGCGCGCAAGATGGTCACCGAATGGGGCATGAGCGACAAGCTCGGGCCCATCGCCTACACGAGCGACGGCCCCGTCTTCCTCGGCAGGGATTTCGAGGAGCGCAACACCTATTCGGAGGAGACGGCGAACCTCATCGACGAGGAGGTCAAGCGCATCATCGCCGAGGAGTACGACAGGGCGCGTAAGCTCCTCGCCGAAAACCGCAAGATCCTCGACAATATGGCGCGCGTGCTCGTGGAGCGGGAGACCATCTACACCGCCGAGGTCGATATGCTCATGAAGGGGGCGGACTATAAGGAGGTGCTCGCCTACATGGAGGAGCACGATAAAGATACCCCCGACGATCCCTTCGGCACCAAGTCGGAGGAAGAGGAAAAGAGCGGCGCAGAGACGCCCGTGACCCCCGCACCTGCGGAGGAAAACGGGGGGGCGCAAGAAAATACGCCCGCCGAAACGCCGCATGCGGACGACGGTCCCGATAGCCCCGAAAACACTCAAAAAACCGAAGACGACGCGGATAAGGAGTGAGGGCGATGGGCAAGATCATATCGTTTTCCAACCAAAAGGGCGGCGTGGGCAAGACGACGACCTGCGTAAACCTTGCCGCCTATCTTTCGGTCGCGGGGAAGAAGGTGCTGCTCGTCGACCTCGATCCGCAGGGCAACGCGACGACCGGGCTCGGGTTCTCCAAAGGCGCCCTCAAAAAGTCGGTCTATAACGTGCTCATCGAGGGGGAGGCGGTGAAGGACAACGTCCTCACGACCGACCTCGAGCGGCTCTTCCTCCTGCCCGCGAACGTCGATCTTGCGGGCGCGGAGGTGGAGCTCGTCTACCGTAAAAACCGCGAGAAGACCCTTCGGGCGGCGCTCGAGAAGGTGAAGAAGGACTACGACTACATCCTCATCGACTGCCCGCCCTCTTTGGGGCTTCTCACCATCAACGCGCTCGCCGCGGCGGACAGCGTGATCATCCCCATCCAGAGCGAGTATTACGCGCTCGAGGGGCTCTCACAGCTCATGAACTCCATCGCGCTCGTGCGCCAGCATCTCAACCGCAGTCTCGAAGTGGAGGGGGTGGTGCTCACCATGTTCGACGGGCGCTCCCTCATCTCCAAGCAGATCGCGGCGGAGATCAAGAAGTTTTTCAGTAAAAAGTTATACGAGATCGTGATCCCGCGCAACATCAAGCTCTCCGAGGCGCCCAGCCACGGCAAACCCATCCTCCTGCACGACCCCAAGTGCATGGGGGCGAGAGCGTACAGTGCGCTCACGGAAGAATTTTTGAAGAGAGAAAAGGAAAAGGAGGGGAACGTATGGTAAAAGGACTCGGAAGGGGGCTCTCCGCCCTCTTCAGCGACACGGAGGAGGCTTACGGCTTCGGGAAGGAGGGCGGCAACGCGACGGAGGTGCCCATCTCCGCGGTACACCCCAATCCCGACCAGCCCCGAAAGGCGTTCGACGAAAACGCCATGCACGAGCTCGCGAGCTCCATCCGCGAGCACGGGGTCATCACGCCGCTCGTCGTAGTCAAGCAGAGAGACGGCGACTACATGATCATCGCGGGGGAACGCCGCTACCGTGCGGCGCAGATGGCGGGGCTCGACACGCTGCCCGTCGTCGTCCGCGAATACAACGAGAGGGAGATCCAGGAGATCGCGCTCATCGAGAACTTGCAGCGTGAGGATCTCAACCCCATCGAGGCGGCCTACGGCATGAAGAAGCTCATGGAGGAATACAGCCTCACGCAGGAGGTGCTCGCGGAGAGGCTCGGCAAATCCCGCCCCGCGATCGCGAACACCCTCCGTCTTCTCACCCTTTCGGACGAAGTGATCGATATGGTGCGGGAAGGCAAGCTCTCCTCGGGGCACGCGAGAACGCTCGTCACCGTCCCCAAAGAGGAACAGGGGGAGCTCGCGAAAAACTGCGTGAAGAACGGCTGGTCGGTGCGCGAAGCGGAGCGTGCCGTGAAGCAGCACCTCAACCCGCCCGAGGTGGTCGCCGCCAAGAAAAAGGCGCAAAATGCCCTAATGGGGGCGGAATTAAAGCACCTCGTGGAGAGATTACGCCTCACATTCAAGACGAAAGTCGGCCTCATCGGCAACGAGAAGAAGGGTCGGATCTACATCGACTACTACACCCGCGACGACCTCGACCGCATCTCCGAGATCCTCGACATCATCGACCGGCAGGAGTGACCGGAAAAAGGAGAATGCCGTAATTTACGGCGGTTATGCTCGAATTTCATCCTGTGACGGAGAGCGACCTTCTCGCGGCGAAACCCTATTTTGCCGCGCAGAACTTGCACATCAGCGATTTTTCCGTCGGCTTCCAATTCATGTGGATGCGCTATCTCAAGCCCGCCTTTGCCTACACGGACGGATGCCTCATCGTCCGCGAAAAATTCGCGGGGAAAGACTATTTTCACTACCCCGTCACCCTGAAAGAGGGAGAAGGGGAGGAGGCGGCGATCGAAAAGATCGAGGCGTATTGCCGCGACAACGGCGTCCGCATGCACTTCACGAACGTTCCCCGCTCCCGCCTTGCCGCCCTCGTTTTGCGGTATGGGCGGGAGGTGACGGTGACCGACGTCCGCCGCTGGCGGGACTACCTCTACCGTGCCGAGGATTTCAAGGAGTACGCGGGCGGGAAATACGCGGGACAGCGTAACCATGTCCACAAATTCACGAAAAATCACGCGTGGGAGTTTCGTGTTTACGGCAAGGAGGACGAGCCCCTCGCCCTCTCCTTTTTGCACGAATACGAGGCGGCGCAGCGCGCGAAGGGGGCGTATCTCGCGGAGGAGGAGATGGACGAGGTGTTCCGCATCCTGCCCGAGATCGGGCGCCTCGGGCTCTTCGGGGGGATCCTCTTTGCGGAGGGAAAGCCCGTCGCCCTCTCCTTCGGGGAGCGGTGCGGCGACATGGTCGTCGTCCACATCGAGAAGGCGCTCCGCGAATACGAGGGAGCGTACCCCATGATCGCACAGCAGTTCGCGCGGGCATTTTGCGGGGATGGGGTACGATTTTTGAACCGTATGGACGACGCGGGCGACCGCGGGCTGCGCAAATCCAAGCTCCAATATCTGCCCTGCGAGCTTGTCGACAAATACAACGTTCTCCCCAAGCGGGCGATCGACTCGGCACGGGAGATCCCCACGATCGAGACGGAGCGCCTCACGGTCGGCCCCCTCCGTAACGAGGACGCGGAGGAATACGCCCGCCTCGCCTCGGACACGGAGCGCAACAAGTGGTGGGGGTACGACTGGCGGGAGGACTGCAAGGGCAAGCCGCGCAAGGGGTATTTTCTGAAGTTCGCGCGGGAGTGCTTCCGCACGCGCGAGGAGATGCCCGCGGGGATCTATTCGGAAGGAAAGCTCGTCGGTGAGGTCGTGCTGCACCGCTTCGGCTACCGCGACGAGGCGGAGATCGGGGTACGCCTTCTGCCCGAGGCGGAGGGGCACGGCTACGCGAAGGAGGCCCTCTCCGCGATGGCGGACTACGCGTTCATGACCCTCGGCGTGGAACGTCTCGAGGCGAAGTGTTTCCGCGAGAACGAGCGCTCCCGCAAGACCCTCCTCTCCGCCGGCATGCGCCCGTGCGGCGAGGACGATACCTATTTTTATTTTATCAAGACCGCTGCGGGCTGAGGTCTGCTGCGCACACCGTCCCTTTTGGGGGGCGGTTTTTTTGTTTACGGGAGTTTTCGCACTCGTTTTCTCGGTG
>CANREU010000080.1 GCA_947629725.1 uncultured Clostridia bacterium | reverse complement strand
AAAGAGATCCCTCGGCACGGCGTGTCGAGGGATCTCTTTGCGAAAGAGCGAAATCCGCTCGCTTCGCTCGGGATGAGGGGAACTTGCCCTCGCCCTCGTAGGGGGGAGCAACAAAAAGTGCGCCCGGCGGCATGTGCCGCGGGGCGCGTATGTCTTAAAAATCTTTGAGGCCGAGGAGATAGTCGGCAGAGACGCCGAAATAGACGGCAAGTTTATACACGGCTTCGATCGTGGGCAGCTGTTTGCCCGTTTCCCAGTAACTGATGGAGGCGTTGCTCAAGCCGAGTTCCTTCGCAAGTTGATTTTGTCCGATATTTTTCTCCGTCCGCAGTTGTTTCAGCCGTTCCCCGAACAGGCTGTGCGTGAAATCCTTCATATAGATTATTCTAATAAAAATTAGAAAAATTACTTGACTTCTAATTATTGTTAGAGTAGAATGGGAGAAAGTGCGGAAAGAAAGGGCTATGGGGCGTGCAGGAAAAGCTCCAGGCGGAGAAAGAAAAGTGACGGCCTTTGCCCGCGGCAGAGCTGCGGGACGGGCCGTAAAATAGGAATACGGAGGAAAAAATGTCCAAGAACAACGTGATTAAGCGTGCGCTTGCGCTCGGCTTCTGCCTGCTTCTCGCGATCGCCGCGCTGCTCTTCCCTCTCGAAAGGGGAGGGGTGCGCGCGGGTGCGGGCAACGGGAAGAACCGAAAGATCGAGTCGGCGGAGGAGCTCTCCGTCCTGCTCGGCCACATTACGGATCAAATGGAAAACAGCGCCGAGCCGCTTTCTCTTTTGGCCGACGATCCGTCCGGCCTCCCGTCGGAAACTCCGCAATACACGAGCGTGACCCTCGAGGACACCTTGCGGTTTTCGATGAAGGCGAGCTCGGGTTTGTCGTCGTCAAGTTCCCGTATCGACAGGCAGATGACCGCCTATCTCACGGAGGAGGCGACGTATTACGTCTCGGAGGCGACCATCTCGAGCAGCCGCCGCGTCTCGGAAAAGATCGATGGCAACAAGGTGGTGCAGAAAGAGGTCAACGAGAAGACCGACATTGACTTGCGCATCCACATATGGATAAGCAAAGAGGCGAGTATGCTCCGATTCGATCGCTATACGGTCCTCGAAAACGGCGTGAAGCACGCCCTCCCGTCCAACGTTATCGGGAAGTGGGTCGTGTTCACGCTCGACGACGACACGGGCATTTTCGATCGATTGACCTCCGTCGACGGGCACAACTTTGCGGTGCTCGCCCTCATGGGCGAGATGCTTGCGATCGAAGACAATTTCACCCGCTCGCGCGACACCTACAAGATGACGGATTCCGCCTTCCGTTCTTTCCTCACGGGGGTCGAACGGATCGACGGGGTGAGCGGCTCCTCGTCCGGGGAGGACGCGATGAAGGGGAGCTTTGTCGCGTCCCTCAAAAACAGCCGCCGCCCCCGCGTCACCATCGACCTCAAGGATTCCTATTTGTCGGGTTCTAAAATGAGCGATGACTACTTTTCGATGAATTTCGGGCAAACGGAGGAACTGACCTTCCTCAATATCGACAACACGGTGGTTGGAAAGCCCTCCGAGAAGAACGCTTTGACGTCGGATGAGCTTGCGGCGATCCTCAAAAATTGGGAGGGGTGAGAAATGGAAGAAGAAAAAATCGAAATAACGGAACAGCCTGTACAAACGGAAGCGGCGCAGCCCGCCGAGGCGGCAAAGCAGCCGCAGCCGAAAAAGAGCCACAAGGGGATGTTCACGGCGATCTTGACCTGCTCCATTGTGCTCTTGTGCCTTCAGGGGCTCCTCCTCATTCTCTACCTCTTCGGGCTCATCACCCTGTTCGGGGACCCCGTCGACCTCAACTTCCTCCTCGAGACCGTAGAGGCGCTCGCCCATTTCAATACCGCCTCGATGTATTACAGTCTGACGGGGCTGCTCTTCGGCATTGTCTATCTCGTGATGTTCACCCTCATGGTGCGGACGTTTGTCCTGTCGCTGAAGTCCTGTAAGTATTTGAAGCGGAAGACCGTGGCGGCGGGAAGGGTCGCAATGACCGAATTCTCCGAGCGGCTCTCCGAGATGTTTTTCGTCTACACCTGCATTCCGCTCACGATCTCCGCGCTGCTCGGGACGACCCATTTGAGCGGGGCGGCGGTCGCCATGCTCATCGCGGTCCCTCTCATGCAGGTCGCCGTGGGGACCGTCGAGCGGTTCGCTTCGGGGATCCGCCCGCCCGTCGCGGAAACGATCTTTGAGATCGGGAAGAAGGCCCTCCTGTACGCGTCGTTCAGTCTGCTCGCGGCATTTTTGCGCACGCCCGCCTTCCACGACTTCATCCGCGGCGCGGTCACCCTCTTCAACGGCAACATCGGCTTCCGGGACGGCGTTTTCCCCTTCCTGCACCTCATGTATCTCCACATCGTCTCGCCCGTGCTCTATGTCGTCATGTTGGCGCTTGCATACAGGGTCGTTGTGACCGCCCTGCTCGAGCCCGCCGAGATCCGCAAGCTGAAACTCGGCAAGGAGATCGGGCGCGCGGTCATCTTCGCGGGGGTCGTGCTCGGGACGGAGTTCCTGTTCGGCGCCTTCCTCGTGAGTGCGCTCGACGGGTTCTCCCTGTCGATGTTCGGGGATTGGTTCCTGCTCGTGCGGGAGAGCCGCCTCCCCGTGTTTTCCATCCTCTTGGGGTATCTGCTGCTCGAAAAACTTTGGGGGACGGACGCGCCGCCCGCAAAGAAGACCGCACCCGCAGCCACGGGCGCAAACCAAAAAGCATAAAAAATTCCGCCGCCGAGGGGGTCGACCCTCGGCGGCGGTCTTCTTATTTCTCTATGAGGCTCCTGCCCGTCATCTCCTTCGGGATGGGCAGTCCCATCACCTCCAAGAGGGTGGGGGCGAGGTCTGCTAAAATGCCGTCCTTGCGCAAGTGCGCATTCTTGTATTTCTCGGAGACGAGCACCACGGGCACGGGGTTCGTCGTGTGCGCCGTGAAGGGGGAGCCGTCCGAATCGAGCATCTTGTCGGCGTTGCCGTGGTCGGCGGTGAGCAGCGCGCTCCCGCCCATCGAGAGAATTTTATCGATGACTTTCTTCACGCACTCGTCCACCGTGTGCACCGCCTTCACCGCGGCGGGGATGACCCCCGTATGGCCCACCATGTCGCAGTTCGCGAAGTTTAAGATCATCGCGTCGTACTCGCCCGTCGAAAGCTCTTGAAGGACGCGCTCGGTCACCTCGGGGGCGGACATTTCGGGCTGCAAGTCGTAAGTGGCCACTTTGGGGGAATTGATGAGGACGCGCACCTCGTTCTCGTTGGGCTGTTCCACGCCGCCGTTGAAGAAGAAAGTGACGTGCGCATACTTCTCCGTCTCGGCGATGCGGAGCTGTTTTTTGCCCATTTTTGCGAGGTATTCGCCCAAAGTATTTTCGAGGCTCTGCTTGGGGAAGGCGATCTCCACGCCCTCGAACTGCGCGTCGTACACCGTAAAACATACGTACACGGGGTGCAAAAATCCCGTTTTCCGCTCGAACGCCGTGCCCTTCGGGACGACGAATTCCTTCTGCGAGAAGGCGCGGGTAATTTCGCGGGCCCTATCGGGGCGGAAGTTGAAGAAGATGACGGAGTCCCCCTCTTCAACGAGCGCCACGGGCTTGCCGTTCTCGCAGATGTTGGTGGGGAGGACGAACTCGTCCGTCACGCCATTCGCATAGGAGTGTTCGAGCGCAAGGACGGGGTCCTCCTCGTGGATGCCCGTGCCGAGGGTGAGCATGTCGTAACTCTTCTCCTCGCGGTCCCAGTTGTTGTCGCGGTCCATCGAGTAATACCGCCCCGAGAGGGAGGCGATCTTGCCGTAGCCGAGCTCCTTCATCTTCGCTTGGAGTTCCTTCACGTATTCCACGCCCGAGGTGGGGGAGACGTCTCTCCCGTCCATGAAGCCGTGCACATAACATTCGGGCACGCCCCGTTTTTTCGCCATTTCGAGGAGGGCGAAGAGGTGGGTGATGTGGGAGTGCACGCCGCCGTCCGACAAAAGCCCCCAGAGGTGCAATTTTTTACGGTTGTCGCGCGCGCTGTCCATCGCCTTTTTGAGGGCGGGGTTCTCGAAGAAGTCGCCGTCCTGTATTGCCTTTGTGATTTTGGTGAGGTCCTGATAGACGATGCGCCCCGCGCCCATGTTGAGGTGCCCCACTTCGGAGTTGCCCATCTGGCCTTCGGGGAGCCCCACGGAGAGCCCGCTCGCGCCGAGGGTGGCGGAGGGGTACTCCCTGCGGAGGGCGTTTACGTTCTTGCTGCCGTCCATATAGATGGCGTTGCCGTTCGTTTCGGGGTTCAGGCCGTAGCCGTCCATGATGATGATTGCATAAGGTGTTTTCATAAAGATGCCTCTCTTTCTTTTTCGCTCCATATTATACACGAAAGGACGGAGAAAGGCAAGGGGAGGGGGGAGGGGTCGCGAAAAATCTTCGGAAAAATTTTTTCGGGCCCCTCGGTTTTTAGCACTTTTTTAGCACTTCGTATTTTATAATGACGGAAAATAGGGAAATTGTCCCTTGAGGAGAAGCAAAATGCTCTTTGGAAACAAAAAGTTCCGCCTCATCGCCTGTTCCGTGTTCTACGGGCTGTTCGTGATCGCCACCGCGATCCTCTTCATCATCGGCTGCGCAAACATGGAAAAGGCGAACAGTATCAACCTCATGCACGTCGTGGTGTGCATCGCCATCCTCGCCGTGCCCTACTTCATGTTCCTCCATGCCGACGTCTTCGAGGGGAAGGCGGGGAAGATCGTCACGGGGATCATCGGGCAGGCGCTCCTGTGGTTCTTGGTCGTGATCGTGCTCCTGTGCTGCTTTGCCGCGAGCGACCGCCGTACCTATCCCACGCTGTGCCTCTCGAGCCTCCTCTCGACGACGGTCTCGGTGGCGGTCTTCAGCCTCCGCTCGGGCATTACGGGGGGCGGCGGCAAGTTTAGCCTTTTGCGTGAGGATTCGGTGGAGGACGGCAACATTTCCGCCAACATATGCTACTTTATCGCGTTTGCGGCGCCCTTCCTCTCCTATCCGCTCGCCATGCTCCTGCTCCTTCTCCCCGTGAAAGCCGCCGCAATGGCGTGGGGCGCGATCTTCGTGTGCAGCTATGCGTTCATCATGATGTCCGACTTCATCGTGAACAAGATCGTCGGCGCGCTCGCGGTCGTCGGGGTCGTCATCGTCTCCATCGTGTTCGGCGCGCAGAGGGGAGTGGACTACGGCGTGGCCGAGAATGCCTTCCTCCTCGCGCCCGTCCTCGCCCTCCTCTTCACCGCGGCGCTCATCGGCATGCTCATCGCCTACAACCGCCCGACGGAGGACGGCCCCTACAACGCCTACATGTTCTCCGTGCTCGGCGCCTCCGCCGTCATCACCCCGCTCTTGCAGTGGCTCATCGGGTTCAAGTGGTACATCGGGCTGCCCATCCTCGTCGTCCTCATCATCGGGCACATCATCGGCTGCCGCCTCCTCGGCGGGAAACCCATCTACCACGTCTCGGGTTCGAGTTCCTATTCGTCCGGCCCCGCAGACGGCTACGGCGCGGCGAGCAGGCTCGAGAGCGCGCTCAACGGAAAGCTCCCGAGCGGGGCGTCGGCGTCCGTCTCTGCAGACAGCGCCGAGGCGCCCTGCTTCACCGTCCGCATCCGCGTGTCCCGTTCCGCCCACGGCTGGGTCAGCAGCGACGTCAGCGGCTGGATCAGGGGGTGCCTCAACGGGATGAACAAGTCCTTCGGGCGCTACAGCTACAACGTGTATTACGATTTGTACGATTGAAAGATCTTACGGTGCAAGACGCGCCCTGCGGCATTGCCGCGGGGCGCAAATTTTCTTCCCCAATCGAGCAAAATGGGGGAATGGGGTCGAAAAAACGGCGCATTGCGGGAAGCAACGCGCCGTTTTCCGTTGACTTTTTACTTGTCGAAGTTGACGACTTTCGCGAAGTCTTCCGCCTTCAGAGAGGCGCCGCCGATGAGGCCGCCGTCGATCTCGGGCTGCGCCATGAGGCCCTTTGCGTTCTTGGCGTTCATGGAGCCGCCGTATTGGATGCGGAGCCTGCCCACGTTCTTGTGCGCGTACACCTTCTTCATGCGCTTGCGGATGTAGCCGATGGTCTCGTTCGCCTGCTCGTCGGTCGCCGTCCTGCCCGTGCCGATCGCCCAGATGGGCTCGTAGGCGATGACGATTTTGGAGAAGTCCTCGATCCCCTGGAAATCGATGGAGATCTGCCTGTCGAGCACCTTCTCGGTGAGGCCGCCCTCGCGCTCCTCGAGGCTCTCGCCGATGCACACGATGGGGGTGAGGCCCGCGTTGAGGGCCGCAAGGGTGCGCTTGTTCACGGTCTCGTCCGTCTCGCCGAAGTAGGCGCGGCGTTCGCTGTGCCCGATGATGACGTATTGCACGCCGTACTCCTTGAGCATCTTCGCCGAGATCTCGCCCGTGTAGGCGCCTTTTTCGGCGAAGTGGACGTTCTGCGCGCCGAGCCTGATCTTCGAGCCGTGGATGGCCTTTTTGACGGCGGGGATGTCGATGGCGGGCACGCACACGACGACCTCGCACTTCGCGTCTTTCACGAGGGGCTTCAGAGCCTTCACGAGCTCCGCGCCCTCCGACGCGGTGTTGTTCATTTTCCAGTTGCCTGCAATGATGGGTTTTCTTGCCATTTGTATTCTCTCCTTATAAAATTTGTATGGAAGATGTTCGTCCCCGGCGCCCCCTTGAGGGGGAGCTGTCACGCTTGCATTCCTCTTCCCGGCGCCCCCTTGAGGGGGAGCTGTCACAAAGTGACGGAGGGGGTGTTGTGCGATAATTGTGGGCGGACCCTCACCCCGTGCCCTTCCCCCTCGCGTAGGGGGGAGGGCACGGTTGGGATATGCGGAGGCGGGGTTCCTCCTCATTCCGAACGGAGCCGCAAGCGGAGTGGGCGGATCTTTCAAGATACGCTCGGGCTGCGCCCTCGGTATGAGGATCGGGGCATGCACCCGCCCTCTTCCCCGCACCCTCAAAGGGAAGGCGCGGGGCAGGGGACGTTTTTCTTATTTTATGTCTTTTTCTCGTTGAGGCAGGCGATGCCGGGAAGGACCTTGCCCTCGAAGAGCTCGAGGGAGGCGCCGCCGCCCGTCGAGATGTGGGTGATCTTGTCGGCATAGCCG
>CANREU010000079.1 GCA_947629725.1 uncultured Clostridia bacterium | reverse complement strand
AACTTGCCGACCTGCACGGTGATCTCGTAGTGGATCCCCTTGAAGACGACGGAGATGACCTTGCCGCGCAGCGCGCCCTTCTCGGGCGGGCACATCACAAAGTCCTCGGGACGGACGACGACATCGACGATCTCGTTCTTCTCAAAGTCGTCGACGCAGGCGAAGTCGTGCCCGCAGAAGCGCACCTTTCTCTCTCCCACGACGGTGCCGTTGAAGATGTTGCTCTCGCCGATGAAGTCGGCGACGAAGGTGTTCGCGGGCTCGTTGTAGATGCCGATGGGGGTGCCGATCTGCTGGACGACGCCGTCTGCCATCACGACGATGGTATCCGACATCGTGAGCGCCTCCTCCTGATCGTGCGTGACGTAGATGAAGGTGATGCCGAGCCGCTTGTGCATCTCCTTGAGCTCGATCTGCATCTCCTTGCGCATCTTGAGGTCGAGGGCGCCGAGGGGCTCGTCGAGAAGAAGGATCTCGGGCTCGTTGACGACCGCGCGCGCAATGGCGACCCGCTGCTGCTGGCCGCCCGAGAGGGTGGAGATGGAGCGCTTTTCAAAGCCCTCGAGGTCGACGAGTTCGAGCACGCGGCGCACTTTTTCCGCGATCTCCTTCTTGGTGAGCTTCTCTTTCTTCGTGTATTCCTCGCCCTTTTCGTTGCGGTAGGTGTTCACGACCTTCTTGCATTTGAGCCCGAAGGCGATGTTTTCAAAGACGTTGAGATGGGGGAAGAGGGCATAGCGCTGGAACACGGTGTTCACAGGCCGCCTGTTGGGGGGAAGGGAGGAAATGTCCTTTCCGTTCAGAAGGATCTGCCCGCTCGTGGGGAGGTCGAACCCCGCGATCATGCGCAGGGTCGTCGTCTTCCCGCAGCCCGACGGGCCGAGGAAAGTGATGAACTCGCCCTTGTTCACGTAGAAACTCACGTGGTCGAGCACAAGGTTGTCGTCGTAGTACTTGGTGACGTCTTTCAGTTCGATGATGTGTTCCGCCATACGTTTTCTCCCGTAAAAAATGGTTTTATCAGAAGTTGGGGGGAGTGGAGATCCAAACGAATCTCGCCTTTCCCTTGCCCTTGTTCACGATGCAGTGCTCTTTGCCCGCCGTAAAATAGAAACTCTCGCCCTTCTTCGCCACATGGCTCTTTCCTCCCGTGACGACGGCGATCCGCCCCTCGAGGACATATCCGAACTCCTCGCCCTCGTGGGGGAAGTCCGTCTGCGTCTGCGCGCCGGGCTCGAGCTCGACGAGGACGGGCTCCATCATGTTCTTTTGGGCGTTGGGGATCACCCAGTTCCAGAGCATGCCCTCCGACCGCTTCTCGATGTACTCCGCCTCGGTGAACACGATCTTTTCCTCCGTCTCCTCGTGGAAGAAGTCGGAAAGGTTGGTGCCGAGGGCGTTCAGAAGGTCGACAAGGGTCGCGATAGAGGGGCTCGTGAGGTCGTTTTCAAGCTGTGAAATGTAACCTTTTGTCAGTTCGCAGCGGTCGGCCAGCTCCTCCTGCGTCAAATATTTTTGCTGCCGCAGCTCTTTCAGTTTCGCTCCAAGTTCCATTGCGGGCTCCGCCTGTTTAGTATTTGTAAACTTTTCGCCTCTTTTTACGAAACTCTCGCAATATTAAACGAAAAGTTTAATAAAAATAAACGAAAGGACATGGGAAGTATATTATATAAATAGGTAAATGTCAACCGTTTTTCCGTAAAAAAAGATTTTTGGGGAAAATGATCGCCGCGCACAAAAAAAGAACTCTCCGTGCAAGAGGGGAGAGGAGAAAAAAGGCGCCCGCCGATGCGGACGCCTGATTTCGTTTTGTTCGGTTTTTTATGCTCCGACGGAGGCGAGCTTCTTCGCGAGCTTCGCCTTCTTGTTGTCGGCATTGTTCTTATGCAGGATCCCCTTGCTCGCGGCAGAGTCGATCGCCGAGACGGTGAGGGGGTAGAGGCGCTCCGCCTCCGCCTTGTCGCCCGCGGCAACGGCGGCGAGAAACTTCTTGATCTGCGTTTTGAGGGCGGACTTCACCGCCTTATTCTCCATCGTCTTCTTCTCGGTGACGAGAACGCGCTTTTCTGCGGACTTGATGTTGGGCACGATAATTACTCCTTTGGCTTGCTCTTTTTAATAACCTTTGCTATTTTAACATAAAATGAGGTGCTTGTAAACTGTTTTTCGGGCACGGAGACCAAAAATTTCCGAAAATTCTCTATTTTTTGGGGGCGGAGGGATGAAAGAGGAGAGGCTCGTGCGCGTGGGGGTGTTCGACAGCGGGGTGGGCGGGCTCACCGTGCTCCGCGCCTGTACCGATCTGGTCCCCGCGGCTCTTTACTATTATTATGGGGACAATGCCCGCGCTCCCTATGGGAGCAGGCCGCGGAAGGAGGTGCTCCGCTTTGTGCGGGAGGCGCTCGACCTGTTCGCCGCCCTCGGCGCCGACGCCGCCGTCCTCGCCTGCAACACCGCCACCGCCGTGTGCGCGGAGACGGTGCGCGCCGAATATCCCTTCCCGATCGTCGGCACGGAGCCCGCGATCGCCCCCGCGGCGAAGACTTGCAAGAATGTTCTCGTCCTCGCGACCCCCGTCACCGCGTCAAGCTCGAGGCTCCAACGGCTCATCGCCCGCCATCCCGCCTGCCGCTTCACCGTGCACGCCCTTCCGCGCCTTGCCGCGGCGATCGAGGAGATGACGGCGGGAGGGGAGACGCCGGACCTCGCCGAGCACCTCCCGCGGGAGGCGTGCGACGGGGTCGTTTTGGGGTGTACGCACTATTCTTTTTTGCGGCGCGAAATTTCCACGTTCTACCACGGGGCCCCTGTTTTCGAGAGCGGAGAGGGGGTCGCGAGGCGCCTCGAAAACCTTCTGCAACCATCGGGCAGAAAAAAAATAGGGACGGGTGACCATTCAAAACCACCGATAAATCCGAACGATTGTTTGAGAAAAAATTCAAATTCGCCTCAAATTCTCTTCCTCGGAGGGGGCGGGGAGGGGAACGCGAGGGTGTTTTCCGAACGAACGTTTTAGTTCTGCAAAAAATAAATCAAAATTTTTCCAAAATATTTTCGCGAAACCCTTGACACGTGGTTAAAAGTGGTGTTATAATGGGTGACGTAAGAAAAGAGGAGGGCGAAATGGCATTCTTCGGAACCGTCGAGCATGCGCTGGACGACAAAAACAGAATACGGATTCCGAAGCGGTTTCGCGAGGCGTTCCCCGAGGGCGAGCGGATCTATTTCATGAAATATGAAAAGGGCTGCATCGCCGTCTATTCCGAGTCCGTGCTGAACGCGCGGATCGCGGAGTACACAAGCGTCAAGTCCGACCAGCCCGACCTCGGCAACTACAAGCGTGCGATCCTCTCCCGCGTGGAACTCATCGAGGAGGATGCGCAGGGGAGGACGGTCCTCTCCGCCTCCATGCGTGCGCATGCGCACATTACCAAAAACGCGGTGACCATCGGGATGTACGACTATCTCGAAATCTGGTCCCCCGAGGAACTCGAAAAGGAGCAGGCGGGCGTCACCCTCGACGAGGCGCTCCTGCACCTCCCGATGTAAGGTGGAGAACTTCTATCATCGCCCCGTCCTTCTCGAAGAGACGATCGCGGGGCTCGACCTCAAGGAGGGCGGCGTTTACTTCGACGGCACCCTCGGCGGCGGGGGACACTCGTCGGAGATCTTGAGGCGGACGAAGACGGCGCGGCTCATCGCGACGGACAAGGACCCCGAGGCGATTGAAGCGGCGGGAAGAAGGCTCGCCCCCTATGAGGGCAGATTCGAACTTTACAGGGACGACTTCAAGAACTACGAAGAAGTCCTCGGCAAGGCGGGAGCGGACAAGCTCGACGGATTTTTACTCGACCTCGGGATCTCCTCGAGACAGGTGGACGAGAGAAGCCGCGGCTTCAGCTATCTCGCAGAGGAAGCCCCGCTGGACATGCGGATGGACCCGCAGGCGGCGCTCTCCGCAAGGGACGTGGTGAACGGCTATCCCGAAGAGGAGCTCGTAAAACTCCTCAAGGAGTACGGAGAAGAGCGGTACGCCGTCTACATCGCAAGAAAGATCGCGGCACAGAGGGCGGAAAAGCCGATCGAGAGCTGCGGCGAACTGAGAAGGATCGCAGAGAGCAGTTATCCCGCAAAATTCAGGACGCCCGCCTGCGCAAGGCAGACCTTCCAGGCGATCCGCATCGAAGTGAACGGAGAGCTCAAGGGGCTCGGGGAGTGCGTAAAGGGGCTCCTCGGCAGGCTGAAGAAGGGGGGAAGAGGGTGCGTCATCACCTTCCACTCCCTCGAAGACAGGATCGTGAAGCAGGCGTTCCGCGAACTGAGTTCGGGGTGCGACTGCCCGAAGTACTTCCCCGTGTGCGTATGCGGGAAGAGGAAGACGATCGAAGAGATCACGAAAAAACCCTCGGTCGCGACCGAGGAAGAGAGAAGAGAAAACCCGCGCAGCAAGAGCGCAAAATTGAGGATCGCCCGAAAGTGCGAATGAAGGGAAGATCTTCGGAATACTTATGAAAGGAGCAGAGCAATGGCAGGGACCGCAGTTTTAGAGAGAGAAGTAACGCGCGAAGAGGAAGTGCGCCCCGAGGAGCGCGCGGCAGCGACCGAACACTTCAACAAGATCTCCGAAAATTACAAGCGCATCTTTTCGGATGCGGTGACGGATAAGGCGGACGTTCTCGTGGCGGACCGTCCCGCCGCGCCCGCGCGGGAAACGCACGCGGCGACGGAGGGGAACGACTTCCGCAATCTGCTCGCGGACTACCGTCCCGTGACGGCGGACCCCGCCACCCATCACGCTCTCTTCGAGGGGCTCGAATACAAGGAAGGGGAGCTCATCGGCGACCTTTCCGCCTATGTCGAGACCGCGCCCGCCGAGGCGGCCGCGGCGGCTCCCGCCGTCTCTTCCGAAGAAGACGCGATGCCCACGCGCCGCACGATGGAAATGCTCCATCCCGCCGCTATGGCGCAGTCCGAACCGCAGGCGCGCACATCCGCAGCGGCGAAACTTTCCACGTCCGCAAAAGTGGCGCTCGCCGTCGTCGGCTCCGCGCTCGTTCTCGCGTTCACCCTCGTGTGCGTGAATTCGGGCATCATCCGCTCCCTCAACGCCAAAACGCAGGCCAAAGAGACGCGGATCACCGAGTTGGAGCAGCAGTATAACTCCGTGCAGGGTGAGATCGACGCCATCAAGGATCCCGAAAACATCGCCGCATGGGCACAGGAGCACGGGTACACGCAAGGCTGATCCCGCGGCATAGGGAGGAAAATTGCATATCAAAAAGACGGATTATTCGTTATCTGTCCTACGAAAGAGGTTATTCGCCGTGTCTGCGGCAATAGCCTTTCTTTTTTGCCTTTTTCTCGGAAGATTCTTCTATGTGCAGGTCCTTTGGGAGGACGAACTGCACTATCGCGCCCTCGATCAGTGGACGCGGGAGATCCCCGTCGTCGCGGGGAGGGGGAAGATCTTCGACCGCAACGGGGAGCTCCTCGCGGGCAACCGCATGACGTACAGCGTGTTTGCGCGGGCGAACGCCGTGGAGGACCCCGAAACTTCCGCCTCCGTCCTCGCCGAGGCGCTTGGCCTGCCCCGCGCGGACACCCTCAAAAAACTGACCGACAAGAGCCGCTCGGAAGTGACCGTCGTCCGAAGGGCGGAAAAGTCCCTCGTCGAGAAGATCGAGGGGGCCGATCTCAAGGGCGTCTACTACGCGCGCGACAACACCCGCATTTATCCTTACGGCGCGCTCGCGTGCCAGGTCCTCGGCTTCACCTCCTACGACGGCGCGGGCACGACGGGGGTGGAGCAGTATTACGAGAAATACCTCGCGGGGGAGAACGGGGAGATTCTCTTCGAGACCGATCTCGTCGGCGCGGAACTCGAGGGCGCCGCGGCGGCGTACCTTCCCGCGACGGACGGGCTGAACGTCCGCCTCACCCTCGACTACCGCATCCAGTCGATCGCGGAGAACGCGATGGCGAAGGTGCTCGCGGAGAGCTCCGCGAAGTCGGCGCAGGCGGTCGTGCTCGACCCGACCGATTTTTCGGTGCTCGCGATGGTCAATTTGCCCTCTTACGACCTCAACGACATCCCGCGGGACGATCTCTCCCTCCTCAACGCCCTCACCCGCAACTCTCTCGCCTGCGACATCTACGAGCCGGGGTCTACGTTCAAGATCGTCACCGCGGCTGCGAACATCGAGGAGGGGCTGCGGGGCAACCCCGCGGCGCTTCCGCTCACGCACGTGTTCCCGAGTTCCCGTACCCGCACGGTGGACGGGACGACCATCCGCTGCTGGAGCGACCACGCGAACGGAAAACATTCCGGGCAGACCCTCGCCGAGGCACTCAACAACAGCTGCAACCCCTGTTTTGTGGACATCGCCCTCGCCCTCGGCAAGGAGACCTTCTACCGCTATCTCGCGGCGTTCCGCTTCGGGAGGGCGACGGGGCTCGACTTTTCGGGGGAGACGATCGGCATGCTCCTCCCCGAGCAGATGGTGCGGGACTGCGATCTTGCGCGCATCGGCTTCGGACAGACGATCGCCGTGAGCCCTCTCCAGCTCGCCTGCGCGGCGGCCTCGGCGGTGAACGGGGGATATTACTACGCGCCCCGCCTCGTACAGGAAATTTTTTCGGATGACGGGAGCGTGCGCGAGCGGATAAAGCCTTCCCTCGTCGGGCGGACGGTGAGCGAAAAGACGTCCTCCATCCTCGCCTCCATGCTCGAAGGGGTGGTGCGGGACGGGAGCGGCAAAAAGGCGAATCTGGAGGGGTACCGCGTCGCGGGGAAGACGGGTACCGCCCAAAAGTATGAAAACGGCAGGGTCGCGCAGGGGAAATACGTCTCCTCCTTTCTCGGCTTTTTTCCCGCGGACGCGCCCAAATATCTCGCGCTCGTCGTCATCGACGAGCCGCAGGGGGCGTATTACGGCAGCACGGTCGCCGCGCCCTGCGCGCAGGAAATTTTCAAGGGGATCGTCGACGTGTTTCGGCTCTCTCCTTCGGAGGCAACATGAAATTATCCGAACTTGCACGGGAACTTCCCGAAGCGCGCCTTATGGGCGGGGACGCGGAGATCTCCTCCCTCTGCGAGGACAGCCGTCTCGCGGGCGAAAACGATCTCTTTTTCTGCTATCGCGGCACACATGCCGATTCGCACGCCTATGCGCGGGGGGCGG
>CANREU010000078.1 GCA_947629725.1 uncultured Clostridia bacterium | reverse complement strand
CCCCCGCGACATACTTGTGTGAGGTGCCGTGCGCGCCGTATTTTCTCACCTTATACTTCTTGTAGTCGTCGTAGTCGACGGCATAGAGGTAGGCGTATTCGGGCATCGTCGCATGGAAGGAGGTATCGAACACGAGCGCCATCCTCTTGCCCGGCATCACCGCGCGGCAGGCATTCACCCCCAAAATGGCGGCGGGATTGTGGAGGGGGGCGAGTTCCGCGATCTCCTCCATCGTCTCCATCACCTTGTCGTCGACGAGGGTGGTCTTCTTGAACGCCTCGCCCGAAGCGACGACGCGGTGCCCCACGGCGTCGATCTCCGACATATCCGCGATGACCCCCGCCTTCTTATCGACGAGCTCGGAGAGCACGAGGGAGATGGCGTCGGTGTGATTTTTGAGTTCCCGCTCCACGACGAACGTCTCGCCGTGCGCCTTGTGGGTGAGCTTGCCGCCCTCGATGCCGATGCGCTCGCAAGTCCCCTTCGCGAGGACCTCCTCCGTCTCCATGTTGATGAGCTGATATTTGAGGGAGGAGCTCCCCGCGTTGATGACGAGTATCTTCATGCCGCCACCTCAACGGATGGTCTGTACCGCGGTGATCGCGACGGCGCAGACAATATCGGAGGTCTTGCAGCCGCGGGAGAGGTCGTTGAGGGGCTTGTCGAATCCCTGGCAGATGGGGCCGACCGCATCAAAGCCGCCCAGCCGCTCCACGAGCTTGTAGCCGATGTTGCCCGATTGCAGGTCGGGGAAGATGAGCACGTTCGCATGGCCCGCCACTTTGGAGTCGGGCGCCTTGAGGGCGGCGACTTCGGGGACGAGCGCCGCGTCGAGCTGGAGTTCGCCGTCGATCGCAAGGTCGGGCGCCTTCTCCTGCGCGATCTTCGTCGCCTCCTGGACGAGGGTGACGAGGTCGTGCTTGGCACTTCCTTTCGTGGAGAAGGAGAGCATCGCGACGCGGGGCTCGATCCCCGCGATCGCCTTCGCGCTCTTCGCCGTCGCGATCGCGCAATCGGCGAGCCCTTCGGCGGTGTAGGTGGGGTTCAGCCCGCAGTCCGCGAACACGAGCACGCCGTCTTCGGCGTATTTATGGTTGGCGACCATGAGGTTGAAGGAGGTGACGGCGGAGACGCCCGGCGCCGTCTTGATGATCTGCAGTCCGGGGCGCAGGGTGTTGGCGGTGGAGTGGCACGCGCCCGAGACGAGCCCGTCCACATCGCCGATCTTGAGCATGAGCGCGCCGAAGAAGGTGGGATCTTTCGCCTGCTCCTTCGCCTCTTCGAGGGTCATGCCCTTGCTCTTTCTCAGTTCGTAGAGGAGGTTCGCGTAGGTGTCGAGGTTGGGGGACGTCGCGGGGTCGACGATCTCCACGTTCGTGAGGTCGATACCGGGGTTATCCGCCTTGATCTTCTCGGCGTCACCGAGCAGGACGATGCGCGCAAGCCCTTCGTCGACGCAGGCCGACGCGGCTTCGACGACGCGGCTGTCCTCCCCTTCGCAGAGGACGATACGGCGGTTGAGCGCCGCCGCCTTCTTCTTGATCTCCTCGATGACCGTTCCGCTCTCGGCGATCTTTCTGCCGAGGGACTTCGCCTGCATCTTCAATTTGTCAAAAAACGCCATGATAATTTCTCCGTATAACGCTTTATTTTTCCGCACGTTTCGTGTATAATGGAGACGACGGAAATCGTTATCTTTATTATACAACGAATTTTCGGGATTGTAAAGGGCGGACGCGGAAAAAAATGGAATTTTGTGCGGTAATTTGCGAATATAACCCCTTCCACAACGGCCACAAAAGGCAGCTCGAAGAGATCGGGCGGACGTGCGGAAGAGACGGGATCCTCTGCCTCATGAGCGGGAACTTCACCCAGCGGGGGGAAGCGGCGGTGTTCGATAAATACACGAGGGCGCGCCATGCCGTGGAGAACGGCGCGGACGCCGTCCTCGAGCTCCCCGCCGCCTTCGCCTGCTCCCCCGCAGAACTCTTCGCCGAGGGCGCCGTGCACATGCTCACGCAGATCCCCTCCGTCACCGCCCTCGCCTTCGGGTGCGAGAGCGGGGAAAAGGCGGACTTTTTGAAGACGGCCTCCGCCCTCCTCTCCGAGGACAAGGCCTTTAAGTCCGCCCTCAAGGAGAACATGAAGGACGGCACCTCCTACATCCGCGCCCGCAACGCCGCCCTCCTTGCGACGGCGGACGTCGACGAGAGCCTCCTCACCTCCCCCAACAACCTCTTGGGCACCGAGTATTGCCGCGCCCTCCTTGTAAACAAGTCCTCCATCGAGCCCTTCCCCCTCCGCCGCGTGGGAGGGGGCTATGCCGACGTCTCCCTCTATAAGGACTTCTCCTCCGCCGCCGCCCTCCGCGCCGTGCTCGGCGACCCCTCGGGCAGGGCAAAGCGGGCGCTGAAACGCAACCTCCCCGCAGACGTATTTGAGACGGCGAAGACCTACCGTCCCCTCCCCTACGGCGAGGCCGCGCTGTGCGCCCTCCTCTCCGCCCCCGCCGAAAGGATCGCGGAGACGCCCGACTGCTCGGAGGGGCTCGAAAACAGGCTCAAAGCGCTCTCCAAGGGCAATCCCTCCCTCGGGGAGGTGCTCGCGAAGGCGGCGGGCAAGCGCTACACCCGCTCCCGCATCAAGCGCGTCTTCTTGCAGAACTTCCTCGGCGTCCGCCTGAAAGACGTGCGCGACTACCTCAAAGCTCCCCTCGCGGCGAATCTGCTCGCCGTGAAGAAGGAGAGGGCGGACGAGATCCTCGCCGCCCTCAAGGGGACGGCGATCGTGCGGAAGAGCGATCACGACGGCCTCAAAAAGGAGGCGCTCGCCTGCTTTACGGCGGACCTCCACGCGGCCGACCTTTACGCCGCCCTCTCGGGCGTTTACACCGCCCCCTTCTCCACCCTCTTCGTTTGAACGCTCTGCCCCCTGCCCCCTTCAAACGAGGAAGGAGGTGAAGAGCCGCAAATCGGGCATACAGAAAGCAAACCCCCTGCCTTCGGCGGGGGGATCAAGGGGGGTGGATGCCCCCCATAAAAACCGCCGCCCCGACCGGTTTCGGTCGGGGCGGCTTTTTGCCAAACGGTCATTCAAACTCGTAGAGGAACTTGCTCCCTTCGAGGTTGGAGTAGTTGTTCATGAACATCGTCATGCTGCGCTTGTTGGTGCCCGTCTGCCCGAGGCAGGAGATCGTAAATCCAGAGCGCTGCTGGTCGCCGAGCCAAGCGGGGCGCACCACGCCGTAATACACGGTCTCCTCGCTGTTCACCGAACCCGTGCCCTTGAGCGCGGAGGAGAAGGTGAACTTGATATAGCCGTTCCCGTACATCTTCCACGTGCCGAGCGCGGTCCCGTCCGCCTCTTTGACGGTATGGTCCGCGGTGAGGATGACGTCGCGCGAGACGTTCACGTTATCCACCTTGTCGCTGCCCGTCGTATCCTTCGTGTTGCCGTAGGCGACCATCTTGAACTTGTAGCCGCCCGTCCCCTCTTCGGTGTAGGCGAGGAGTTCCTCCTCGGTGACGGCGCGCGAAATTTCTCCCGCATAGCGGTTGGGGTTGATGACGATCTGCCCCATGCCGTTGAGGTAGTATTGGTGGATCTGCACGCAGAAGGTGTTCGCCGCAGCGCTCTGCCCGTAGGAAGGGGTGCGGGTGATGTAGGCGGCGACGGAAGTGCCGTTCCCCGTCGTGAAGAGGTCGTTATGCCCCGTGAGGATGACGTCGATCTCCTTGTTCTTGGGGTCCTTGCCCTCCCACTTGAAGGCGCCCATATACTTGTTGCCCTCATTGGCGCTGTTCGCCGAGCCGACGTTATACACGACGCCCGCGCCCGTCGCGGAGACATAGGTCCCCGTCACCGATCCGCTCCTGCCGCCCCACATCTGGTAGTCGTCGCCGAGCCCGTTGTAGGAGTGCATGGAGTAGTAATAGGTCTCGCCGCTGCCCTCGAGCTCCTCGCCGTTCTCGTCCATGATCGTCACGTTGTCGTGGCGGGCGATGACGGGCGCCTCCATGTTCGCTTTGGAGATGTTGGTGCCGTAGTAGTCGTGCGTCCAGCCCACGCGCTCCGCTTTATAGAGATCCTGGATGTCGTTCTCAACGTAGCCGCGGATCTGATCGTGGGTCTGCCACCCCTTGCCGTCCTTGCGGAGGCCCGTTGCAGGGTCGAGCTCGATGATATAGTTGCCCGAACCGAAGGAGCCGTATGCCATATACATCTTGCCGTCGGGCGTGTAGATGATCTGCGGGTCGATGCCGTTGACATCCTTCACGCTCTCGCCGCGCTCGATGGAGGACTGCATGAGGACGACGGGTCTGCCCGCGTCGGCATGCCCTTCGGGGAACAGGACGGGCTTGAAGGAACCCGCCTCGAGAGTGTCGGAATGGTAGAGGAGAATGCACGCGCGCGCATAGCTCTTGCCGTCGATCCCCATACCTTCGCTGTCGCCCGCGCCGTCCACCACGCAGGTGTAGAGCCAATAGCCGCCGAAGGGGCACTTCACGACGTCGGGCGCCCACCAGCTCGCGTCCTTCGAGGAGTAGCCGTTCGTCACGCCGTCATACAGCCACTTGCCCGCCATAGTGTCGTCGAATTCCTCGCCGCGGAGCTCGTGATCGAACGTCCTGCCCTGAAGGGTCCAGTTGATGAGGTCGGTGGAGCGGTAGATGGGGTTGCCCCACGTCTCGCCGTCCTTGTCGCTCACCGTCGCCCAGCCCGTGGAGACGATGTACCACACGGGGCGGTTGTTCTCGATGACCTCGATGAGAGAGGGATCGTGGGTGCCGCCCAGGAGCTCCGACTCGCCGTCTTCCACGACGTCCTTCATCGAATTGCCCGTGTAGCGGTATTCATCGCCCGGGTCGGTGACATAGGCGGGCACCACCTCGAGGAGGACGGTCTCCCCGTCCTTCGTCTCATAGGTGAGGCTCCCCTTCCCCTTTGCGGTGAAAGTCTGCGTTTTGGAATCGTACTCCGCGACCTCGTTCAGCTTCGCCCCGCCGCGCGCCTTGATCTTGCTCGCGCCGCCCTCGACGGTGAGTTTGGTGGCCGACTCGGGGACGGAGATGTCGTCCGTGATGTTGTCGTAGCAGATGCGCGCGGTCGCGGTGATCTGCGCGACCTCGTTGTTGCCGCCGCCGCATGCGGCGAGCGCACCGACCGCCAGCACGGTGCACACGGAAACCGCAAGGGCCCTCGTTGCCTTCTTCATGATTTTCCCCCTTATGGAATTGATATGTTTTATTTTACCATAAACTATTTCAATTTGCAATAGGATAAAGGAAATTTTTACGGGAATTTGCGGACAAAGGCGCCCGTTCTCCGCGTCATCCTGAACGAAGTGAAGGCGAAGTACGAAGTCCGCACGTTTTGTTACTCCCCCCACCCTGCCCCCCCCTCAAACGAGGGAGGAGGTGAAAAACCGTAAGTCGGGGCGTATAGAAAGAAACCCCCTGCCTTTGGCGGGGGGACTAAGGGGGGTGGCTGTCGATTTTGGGCGGACCCCCACCCCTACCCCGCCCAGCGCAAGGCATGCCTTCGGCACCTTCAAAGGGGGCAGGTCTTGCCACCGTCCGTACAAATACGTCATGTTGAGCGTAGTCGAAACATGACCTTGTTTATCATGCGGACACCCTTCGACAAGCTCAGGGTGACGTGTTTTATAGCCCCTCCCCTATCGCCCGCACGCTATGATTGCTATCGAAGGGCGACACGCCCCGCCCGAAGTTATGATTGTTATCGAAGGGCGGCACGAGCGCATAGCGCGAAGTAGGAGCATAGCGACGAAGTACCCCTCCTCCTGACGCAGGGGGAGGGCAAGAGACGGGAAACGTGAGGGGGAGGTGAGAAACGAAGTACAGGGGCGAGGGGCTCTACCCCTCATACCGAGGCTCCATAGGAGCCGAGTGTATCTTGATTTTAAGATTCACTCGCCCTCTGCGAGGGCTCGGAATGAGGACAAAGCAACTCCGTTTCCCATAGGAGCAACTTTCCTCGCGGAAAAGATCCGCGCAGTGGAGATTTTCCGCGAAAATAAAAAATCGGCCTCCCGAATATCGGGAGGCCCCTAAAATGCGGTCTGTTACTTCTTCATTGCCTCGACCTGCTTGGCAACTTCCTCGGAGAGGTCCTCGCTCTTCTTCTCGATCCCCTCGCCCATGACGTAGAAGACGTATCTCTTGAGAGAGCCCGCCGCGCCCGCCTGCTTGATGAGCTGGCCGACGGTCACCTTGTCGTCCTTCACGAACTTCTGCTCGAGGAGGCAGTTGTCCTCGTAGAACTTCTTGATCTTGCCGAGCACGATCTTCTCGGCGATCGCCGCGGGTTTGCCCTCGTTGATGACTTCCTGCGTGAGGATCACCTTCTCCTTCTCGATCACCGACGCGGGAACTTCCTCCGCCGTGAGATATGCGGGCTTGGAGAACGCCGTGTGCAGGGCGACCTCGTGCGCGAGCGCCTTGTGCTCCGCCGTGGGCTCGCATGTGAAGTCGAGCATCACGCCCATCGTGCCGCCCATGTGGATATAGGTCTCGACGAAGCCCTCCGTCTCATACACCGTGAAGCGGCGCACGGAGATCTTCTCCCCGATGACGCCCGTCTGCGCCTGGATGTAGGTCTCCACCGTCTCGCCGTCCATGCTGCTATTGAGGAGCGCTTCGACGTCCGCGGGCTTCTTGTCCGCGATCTGCTTTGCGATCTTCTCGACGAGGGCGCGGAATTTCTCACCCTTTGCGACGAAATCGCTCTCGCAGTTGACTTCGAGGAGGACGCCCGTCTTGCCCGCGGCAAGCGCATACACGACGCCCTCCGCCGCGATCTTGGAGGCGCGCTTCGCCGCCTTCGCAATGCCGCGCTCGCGGAGGAGCTCCCCCGCCTTATCGAAATCGCCGTCCGCGTCGACAAGCGCCTTCTTGCAATCCATCATGCCCGCGCCCGTCTGTTCGCGGAGCTTCATCACGTCCTTTGCCGTAAACTCTGCCATTTTCGTTTCTCCTTGACCTGTTATTCGGCGCTCTCCGCCGTCTCCTCTGCGGGAGCTTCCTCGTCCGTTTCGGGAACGGGGGTGACGCCCTCCGTCGCCTCGATGACCGCATTCGCGATGACCGACGAGATGAGCTTGATGGCGCGGATCGCGTCGTCGTTGCCGGGGATCACATAGTCGATGAGGTCGGGATCGCAGTT
>CANREU010000077.1 GCA_947629725.1 uncultured Clostridia bacterium | reverse complement strand
CCCTTCACGAGGGCGAGGGTCGCCCCCTCATCGAGGAGGGCGCGGGCGCAGGCTTCATCCACGGCGGGACCTCTTTTCCGTGCAGAACAGGATGAGGGGCACGAGGATCCACTGCAAGAGGAGCCCAGGGAGCCCCGTGAGAATGCTCGTCCAGATGACGGAGACGGGCAGAGCGGCGCCGAAGAGATAGATCCCGATGGCGATGGCGAGCGCACGCACGGCTCGGCCCGCGATCTGGGCGACGGCGAGGGAGAGCACGGCGGGCAGACGGGTGCGCGCAAGCAGCCCCGCCGTGAGGCCGTAAACGCCGAGTTCTATCATCATGAAGGGCAGCATCGCCGCCGCGGGCATGGGCGTCCCCCACGCCGAAGTGAGGGCAAAGCTCACAAGGGGGGCGAATACGCCCGCCACAAGGCCCGCCCAAGCGCCCGCGAAAAAGCCGACGAGCAGGATGGAGATGTGCATGGGCAGGAGCGCCTCGCCGAGCTTGCTCCCGAGCCCCGAGACGAGCCCGAGCCCGTGGACGAGTTGGGGCAGGAGGACCGCCGCGGCGACGGCAAGAAGGGCGGCGAGCGTCTTTGTCTTCCATGTTTTGCAGAGAAGGGTCTTTTCCATAGAGGTTCTCCTTATTCAAACTGTTTCGCAACTTCTTTGAGAAGTTTTCTGATCTCGAGGTGCTGCGGGCAGACCTTTTCGCACTTCCCGCAGGCAATACAGTCGGACGCCTTTCCTCTCCCCGCCTGCGTGTAGGTGGAGTAGTACACGTCGCTGTTCCAATCCTTATACCTTTTCTTTTGGTTCATACAGGCGAAGAGGTCGGGAATGGAGATCTTGCGGGGGCAGCCGTCCGTGCAGTAGCGGCAGGCGGTACCGGCGATGAATTCCTGCTCGCTGAGGACGGCGCGCACCCGGTCCACCGCCGCGCGCTCCTTCTCATCGAGGGGACGGAAGTCCTTCATAAAGGAGAGGTTGTCCTCCATCTGCGCGGGCGTACTCATGCCCGAGAGGACCATGAAGATCCCCTCAAAGCCCGCCGCAAAGCGGATGGCGTAGCTCGCGGGGCTCCCGCCGTGCAGGTCTTCATAAATTTTTGCCGCCTTTTCGGGAAGATTGGCAAGGGTGCCCCCCTTCACGGGCTCCATCACGATGACGGGCTTTCCGTGTTTGCGGCAGGTCTCATAGCAGCGGCGGGACTGCACCCCCGCGCTTTCATAGTCTGCATAGTTGAATTGGAGCTGGACGACCTCGAGCTGCGGATAGTCGGTGAGGATGCGGTCGAGCACCTCGGCGGTGTCGTGGAAGGAGATGCCGACGTGGCGGACCTTCCCCTCCTCTTTTAAGGCGAACGCCGTCTCATAGGCGCGGCACCGCTTGTATTTTTCATAGTTTCCCGCATTCTGCGCGTGCATGAGGTAGAAATCGAAATACTCCACGCCGCACGCCTTGAGCTGGCTCTCGAAGAAGGGACGGATGTCCCCCTCCTTTTGGAAGAAATTCTCGGTGAGCTTGTCGGTGAGGGTGAAACTCTCGCGGGGGTGCCTCGCGGCCACGCAGTCGCGGATCGCCGTCTCGCTCTTGCCGCCGAGATAGCCGTGCGCGGTGTCGAAATAGTTGAAACCCGCGGCGAGGAAGGCGTCTGCCATCTCGCAGAATTGCGCCTTGTCGACCTCGCCCGACTTCATGGGAAGCCGCATACAACCGAACCCGAAGTTCTTTTTGACCTTTTCAAAATACATAAATTACCCCTTATCAAGAGATCTTTTTGAATTTTGCGACGAAAAAGCCCTCGTAGAGCGCATCGGGGCAGACGCAGACCGTCCCCTCCGCGGAGGGAAGGAGCGGGAGCCCCCCGAAGGGCTCGAGCGGAACGGGCATCAGCCCCGTCCCCGCAAGCGCGAAGAGCGCCTCCTCGTTCTCCTTTCGCAGCACCGAACAGGTGGAATAGACGAGTTCCCCGCCCTTTTTGAGGAGTTTCGCCGCCTTTTTGAGGAGTTTTTTCTGCAAGATGGCGGAATTTTCCACAAGTTTGGGGGAAATCGCACCCCCGCCATCCGCCGAAAAAGTGCCGCTGCCGCTGCAGGGCGCGTCGAGCAGGATCTTGTCGAAACGGAGGAAATCGTCGAGACGGAGGGCGTCCGTCTGCAGGAGGTTGACCCGCGCCCCCTGCCGTTCCACATTGTAGCGCAGGCGGGCGAAGCGGACCGCGTCCTTTTCGCAGGCGGTGATGTGCGCGCCGTTTTCGGTGAGCGCGGCGATCTCGGTCGTCTTG
Organism: uncultured Clostridia bacterium; assembly: GCA_947629725.1. Lineage (GTDB taxonomy): Bacteria > Bacillota > Clostridia > Christensenellales > Borkfalkiaceae > Gallimonas. Next base: position 4,926 of record CANREU010000077.1, on the reverse strand, counting down.
CCGCCGGGCGCCGCGGTCATGTCGAGCACGTCCTCCCCCTTCTTTGCGCCGAGGAAGAGGGGCGGGAGCATGGAGGAGAGGCTCTGGAAGTAGACGCCGCCCCTTTCGTAGAGCGGGGTGCGGCGCAGTTCCCTTTCCCCCGCGCCGAAGAGAAGATAGGCGCTCTCCCCCCACGGCACGCGAGAGAAGGAGAGCCCGAGCGCGGAAAGCGTCTCTTCCGCCTCCTTATTAGTAGCGCGGAGAGGGTTCACGCGGAAGCTCGCCGCCCGCTTTGCTTGGTATCCCGCCTCGATCCGCGCGCAGTCCGCCTCTCCATATTGTTCCAAAAGAAGGGTGTGCAGGAAGGCGGGAACGGGAAAATCGGTATTTATGTCTGACATAGTACTATGCAAAAACCGAAAAAATGGGGTTTACTCCCCCATTTCTCCGATCCACTCGTCGATCGCGAGGTTGGGCGTCACCTGCATTTCGCCGTCGAACTTCACACTCAACACCCGCCCGACAAAGGATCTTTTGAGGGCACGGCGGAAGTCGCTCGGCGTGTGCCCGAGCCAGCCGCCGTTCGTCGCGAACGGGTACACCCGCTTCCCCTTCAGTTTCTCGGCATTTTGACCGAGATAGGTGCGCACGGCGGGCGCATAGGTGTACCACCAAACGGGCGTGCCGATCACGATACAGTCGTATTTTTCGTAATCGGCGGAAAACGCCTTGAGCTGCGGGAGGTATCCGCTCTCCACTTCGCGCTTGCCGAGGCTCACGAGCATGTCGTAATCGTCGGGATAGCTCTTCTCCGTTTGCAGTTCCAAAAGGTCCGCGGAGAGGCGGTCGGCGATTTTTTCGGCGACGGCGCGGGTGTTCCCCCCTATCGAGTAGTAGATAACGAGACTTTTCATATCCGCTCCTTAATTGAAGGTCGCAAGTTCCTGTTCGGGCGGCGCGTCGTAATCGATCGCGGACGCCTTGAGGATGGGACCCTTCTGCCCGTAGATCGTGTGGTAGCCGAAGTCGACGCGGGCGGTGAGGGTCACCCAGTCGCGGGTCTTGAAGGGAAGGTTGGAGGCGTGCAGGCAGACGAGCCCGCAGTAGCGGATGTCCGCCTCGCAGCAGGTCATCACGTGCCGCCCGACGACCAAAGTCCCCTTTTTCATCTTGGGATCGACGGCGGCGAGCCCCTTGAAGCGGACGACCTTGCCGACGTATTTTTTCGTATCCTCGATGAGGTCGCGGTAGAAGTAGGCAAAATCCTCGTCCTTTATCACGACGATCTTCGCGTCCATGTCATAGGGAGGCGGGTCGACGATCTCGTCGTACTCCGCCTTGCCGCCCGGGTACTCATACACGATGCCCGCCCTGCGGGAGGCGCCGCGCACGATCTTGTGGAACTCCTCTTTGGAATACGCCGCGTCGAAGCGGTTGAACACCACCATCTCGGCGTATTGGAGCTTGTCGTAGACGAGCTGCCGCATGTTTGCGTTGTAGGAGAGGAAGGTGCGCGAGTCGAAAAAGGTCATGATCTGCGCGATCGCCCAGCTCTCGGGCATACCGTCGAAGAGCGCCTGCAGGGGGAGCATGCCGTTGTATTCGAGCACAACGCGCTCCGCACCGTGCCTTTTGCAGACTTCTTCGAGCTTTTCGGGGGTGAGGTCCGCCTCCGTGAGCCCCTCCACCGCAAATTTCTTTACGGCAAAGCGGGAGGGATCGTACTCCTCCTCCCCCTCCTCCAAGTAGAGAAGAAGGGTGTTCTCGCCCGAATCGAAGCGTTCGTCCTCGAAGGTCTCCTGTATGAATTTGGTCTTTCCCGCGTCGAGAAACCCGAGAAAGAGGTAGACGGGTATTTCTTCCATAACTCAACCCAAAAACAGCGCCTTGAGCTTCTCCTCGTCGAGCTTGCAGCCGATGACGCACAGCCTGCCCGTCACGGCGGGCGCCCCTGTGCGGATGTCGATCTCCCCGGGCACATAGTCGAAATAGATCCACTCTTCGCCCTTTACGATCCCTTTCGCGCGCAAGATCTCGCCGTATTCGCCGCCCTCGAGCGTCCGGAGAGACTTTTCGAGGCCCTCGCGCGTGAATGTCTTCGCCGTCTCCACCCCCCAGCTCGAGAACACCTCGTCCGCATGGTGATGATGATGGTGATGGTGTTCGTGCTCGTCGTCATCCTCATCGTCATGATGATGGTGATGGTGGCACTCGTGCTCGTCGTCATCGTGGTGATGATGGTGATGTTCGTGTTCGTCCCCGTCCTCGTCGTCATCATCATGGTGATGGTGATGATGGTGGCACTCGCACTCGTCGTCATCGTCATCATCGTCATCGTCGTCCTCGTCGTGCGCCTCATGCGCGAGACGCTCGAGCTCCGCCTTGAGGCTGTCCGTCTTCTCGATGGCGGCGAGGATCTCCGCGCCCTTGAGTTCCGACCAGTCCGTCGTGACGATCGTCACGTCCGTAAGCCCCTTCAGAAGGGCTGCGGCCTCCTCCGTCTTCGCGGGGTCGGAGGTGTGCGAGAGGACGATGCAGCTCGCATTCTTCACCTGATCGAGGAAGAATTCGCCGAAGTTTTTGAGGTAGACTTTGCACTTCTTCGCGTCGACGACGGTGCAGAAGGCGTTGAGCTGTCCTTCCGCTACCCCCGCGCGCTGGACTGCCTTGATCACGTCGGAGAGCTTGCCGACCCCCGAGGGCTCGATGACGATGCGGTCGGGCGAGAACTGCGCGGCAACCTTTTGGAGGGCGCGCGAGAAATCCCCCACGAGGGAGCAGCAGATGCAACCCGAATTCATCTCGGTGATCTCGACGCCGGCGTCGCGGAGGAATCCCCCGTCCACGCCGATCTCGCCGAACTCGTTTTCAATGAGGACGACTTTCTCGCCCGAGTAAACTTCCTTGATGAGTTTCTTGATGAGGGTGGTCTTCCCGGCCCCCAAAAAGCCTGAAAAAATGTCGATTTTGATCATAAGAATGCCTCTTTTCAGATATTACGACGGAGCGGCGGCGTTCAGATCGCCCAGTTCCCGTTCTTGAAGATCTGCACGCGGGAGCCGTTTTTCGTCACGCCGACGATCTCGAGGTCCTTGCTGCCGATCATGAAGTCGACGTGGATCACGCTGTCGTTGATCCCCATCGCGTGCAGCTCGTCGTTCGTGTAGCGGTCGTAGTCCTTCACGCAGTTGGTGAACCCCCTGCCGAGGGCGAGGTGGCAGCTGGCGTTCTCGTCAAAGAGGGTGTTGTAGTAGAGCACGCCCTGATTGTTGATAGGAGAATCGTAGGCGATGAGGGCGACTTCGCCGAGCATTGCCGCGCCCTCGTCCATCGAGATCATCTTCTTGAGAAGGTCGGCGTTCTTCTTTGCCTTCACTTCGACGGCCTTGCCTCCCTCGAAACGGACGGAGAAGTCCTCGATGAGTTCCCCCTGGTAGGAGAGCGGCTTGGTGGAGTAGACGATCCCCTCCGCGTCCCCCGCCTTCGGGGAGGTGAAGATCTCCTCGCTCGGGATGTTCGGGTTGAAGTATCTCCCCTTGAGGTCCTCTTCGCCGCCGCCGAGGAAGACGGCCTCGGGAAGGAGCCCGACCTTGAAGTCCGTCCCGTTGGAGGACTTGTATTCGAGGGAGACGAGCCCGAGACGGTTGAGCGCGTCGCAGCGCTTGGCGATCTCGTCGTTATGGCGCGCCCACTCGCGCACGGGATCGGGCCCGTCCGCACGGGAGGCGGAGAGGATGCAGTCCCAAAGTTTTTCGACCGCCGTGTTCACCATGAGGTTCGGGAACACCTTCTTCGCCCAAGCCTTGCCGGGGACGGCTGCGATGCACCACTGATAGCGGTTTTCCATCGCGTCGCGGTAGGGCTTCGTCACCTTGCTGCGCGCCGAGCGCACGGCGGTGTATTTTTCCTGGTCCACGCCCGCGAGCCCGTCGGGATCGGCGGAATCGAGGTAGAGCATGGCGGGGAGCTCCTCCTTGCGGTATTCGAGCTTCTCGATCTCCCACTTCGCAAAGTGGGAGAGGACCTCCTCCTTCGCATATTTGTAGTTCAAGAGGGCAAGGGGCTGGTGCTGCCACTCGACGGTGACCTTCCCCGCCCCCGCGCGGTAGAGCTCCTCCACGCACATTTCGACGAACTCGGGCTGATCGAGTTCCGCCTCCACGACGACCCACTGTCCCTTCTTGACGGCGACCCCCGTTTTGGCGAGGAGCTTGGCATACCGCCTCAATTGCAATTTATTCATTCTGTTTTCTCCTTCGGCAATAGCCGTTTATTCCAAATAGAGCACGGGCTCCCCCCTCTTGCGCGTGGCGTTGAGGTCGAGCACCCGCTGGTTCGAGGAGCCGCGGAATTTGAGGCGGATGTCCTTCAAATCGAGCATGAAGGGCCCGTCGACAAGGATGTCGATGAGAGAAAGGAGCTCCTCCGCCTCCTTGCTCTTTACCTGCGGCTCGCGCAAGTTCCCGTTTTCATAGGTGTAGCCCGTGTAGCACCACACCGTCTTTTGGGGGTAGCGGCGGCGGAATTCCCGCACGAACGGGATGAGCGCCCCCCTGTTCTCGGGCTCGAAGGGGTCGCCGCCGAGGAGGGAGAGCCCCGCGATATAGTAAGGCTCGGCGAAGGATAACACCTTCTCCGCTGTCGCCTCGTCGAAGGGCTTCCCGTAGGAAAAGTCCCACGCGACCTCGTTGAAACACCCCTTGCAATGTCTTCTACAACCCGAAACGAAGAGGGAAACTCTCACTCCCTCACCGTTCGCGATGTCGTAACACTTGATCTCTGCTATGTTCATGTCGCGGTAGCGGTCCCCCGCCGCGGCGCCTTACAGATGCAAGACCCTGTCCTTGATCTCCTGCGTGCGCCCCTGATTCCAATATTGTGTGCCGATGTAGCCGCAGGTACGCCGCGCGACGTTCATCTTGCTCTGGTCGCGGTTATGGCAGACGG
>CANREU010000076.1 GCA_947629725.1 uncultured Clostridia bacterium | reverse complement strand
TCCCACCGCACGCCGCCCGGGATGAAGTTCTCCTGCATGTACTTGCGGTAGAGCATGAGAACGTAGCCCGACCCCTGCAGCACCGCCCCGAAAGGCTCCGTCGTCACGCACCCCTGCGTGGCGTTCACCGTGGAGGAGTAGCAGCAGAGCTCGAAGACGTCGGCATTGCGGATCACCTCGTTGAGGAAGATCCCGACCCCCATCCCGTCCTTCAAGCGGGAGGCGGAGGTCGCCTCGCTGTAGGCGTACTCCGTGAAGGCGATCTTCACATCCTTATGGGCGGGGTACCGCTCTTGGAGCCGCCTGTGGCTCGAGATGCGCCCCTGCAAGTTGCTCCGCATGTTGCTTAAATGGGTGTAGACGTCGGTGTTGTCCTGCAAGGCGTACATGTGCTCGGCGATGGTGTCCATTTTATCGCCGCAATTTTCAAACATCGCGTCCGACCACGAGGAGGCGTTGTTGCCCACCGCCGTGATGAGGATGGAACTGTCGATCGCGCGCATGGCGTCGGCAAATTCGTTGTGGCGGATGGTGTATTGCGAGATCGGGACGTTCCCGAGCTGCCAGCTGCCGAACATCTCGTTCCCGATCCCCCAATAGCGGATATTGTAGGGTTCGGTGTGCCCGTTGTCGGCGCGCATCCGCCCGTAGCGGGTGTTTACGGAGCCGTTGCAATACTCCACCTGCGCCGCCGCCTCCTCTTTGGTGCCGAGCCCGTCGTTCACCATCATGAGGGGCTCCGCGCCGAGGTAGTCGCACATGTAGAGGAATTCGTCGAGGCCGTAGTCGTTGGGCTCGATCCCGCCGTAGAAGCCGAGATAGCGGAGCTTGACGATGTCCGAGGCGATCTGCGAATCCTTGTCCATGAAGTCGCTTTCGAGCCCCATGTAGTGAAGATTCCTGCGGGAGGGGCGCCTGTCGATGTCCCCCACGCCGTCCTCCCAGTCGTACCCCGAGAGGAAGTTGCCGCCCGGCCAGCGGTAGAGCGGAGCGTCGAGCTCCTTGAGTTTGTCGAGGGTGTCTTTCCGCATGCCGTGGATGTTGTCCGCGGGCATGAGGGAGAGACTGTCGAAGAGCCCCTCGCCCTTCTCGACGGAGAAGGTGTAGGTCGCGTCCGTCGTCTTAAAGCCGCTTGTTATCGTGTACTCGAACTTCGTGAAGTCGGAATTCGCGGGGACCGTGACCTCCGCCGAGGCGCTCTGCGTATCTTTGGTGAGGGCGATCTTCACGGTGCAGCCCGTGGAGCTCTTGCACCAAAAGTAGCCCGTGTACGCCGCGGGAGAGAGGGCGATCCCCTTCTGCGAGATCTTCCCGCCCTGCGCGATGGACGCGGCGTGCCCGCCCGAGAGGGTGGTCTGCCCGTCGGAAGAGACCGCGCCCGTCCCCGTCCACGGGGAAAGGCCGCTCTCGCCGACCTCATAGTAAAATTTCCTGTCGAGCACCTTTTCCGACCAAATGCCGTCGTAAATACAGGTCTCGATGTGTTCGATGAACTGCCCGTAGATGAGCGGGCTCACCGCCGTGCGCTCGCCGTTCACCGCGACGGAAGCCGCGAGCGAGAGGTCGTATTTCTCGGAGACGGGGCTCGTCCCGCCGCACGCGCACACCGCAAGTAGGGACGCGGTGCAGACCGCAACCGCGAGAAACCGTTTCATGGCGCCTCCTTATTGCCCCGCGAAAATATCGCGGATCGTCCGAATGGGAAGTTTGGGGACCCTGTTCTCCGTGAGGAGCCCGTTGATCTCCTGCTGCACGTCGGTGAGCTGCGTGTAGCAGCACCCCGAGATGTAATCAAGGCTCCGCACCGCCTTCACGATACGGCGCACCCTGCTCTCATAGGCGGAGGCGTCGGGCGCGCTCTCGCCGTACCCCCACCCCTCCCCTTCGATGGCGACGCCGCCGTATTCGGAGATGATGATGGGCTGCCCGCAGTAGCTGTAACCGTCTGCAAAGGCCCGTCCGAATTTGTTGGTGTTGATGACTTTTTCGGTGACGACGTAGTCCTTGCTCGTGTATTCCCGCGCAATGGCGGCATCGTTCTGCTCGTATTCGTGAAGGGAGAGGATGTCGCTGTCGAGGTGGTGCCAGCCGTCGTTGGTGATGACGGGGCGCCCGTCGAGCGCGCGCACCGCGTCCGCCGCCTCCTCCACGAACGCCTGCTCCTCGCGGTCCTCCTCGATGGAGGAGACCCCCCAAGCCTCATTGAAGAGGAGCCAGCAGATGACGCTCGGATGGCTGCGGAGCTGGCGGACGATGTCCGCACTGTCGCGGAGGTACTCCTCCCGCATCCGCCCGTCGAAGGCATAGGGGCTCGGGATCTCGCCCCAGACGTACAGCCCGTATTTGTCGCAGAGGTGATAGAAGAGGCTGCTCTCCACCTTCTGGTGCTTTCTCACGCCGTTGAACCCCATCTCCTTGATGAGACGCACGTCGCGCTCGATCGCCTCCTCGTCGGGCGGGGTGAGCCCCGTCTCCGACCAGTAGCCCTGATCGAGGACCATCTGCTGAAACTCTTTTGTGCCGTTCACATAGATCCCGTCCGGACGCAATACGATCTCGCGGAAGGCAAAATAGGTGCCCACCTCGTCGCAATTTTTCTCCCCCGCGCGCACCACGGCGTGATAGAGGTGCGGGCTGCCCGCGCTCCAAAGAAGTGGATGCGGAACGGTGAACGGACACTCCGTTTCCCTACCCCATCCCTCAAATTCGGCGACGAGAGCGCCCGTTTCGTCGTAGACGGAGCCCTTCACGGGGGCGGACGCCGAGAGCCGCACGGAGGCGACGGCCGCGCCGCCGTTCTCCGTCGTAAAGTGAATATCCTCGATGAGGACGTCCCCCGCGTATTCGATCCACACGGGCTTCCAGATGCCCGTCGTCTGCACATACCAGCAATCGTAGCTCTTCTCCCGCGCCCGCTGCTTGCCGCGGAGCTGGGACTTGTCGAGGCTGTCGTGCACGCGCACTTCGAGGACGTTCTCCCCCACGTGCGCCGTATCCGTTATATCCAAACAAAAGTGAGTGAACCCGCCGCGGTGGGAGCCGACGTCCTTGCCGTTCAGGCGCACCTCCGTCTCGTAGTCGACTGCCTCGAAGTGGAGGAGGAGCCTGCCCTCGTGGGGCTTGACGCGGAAGGTCCTGCGGTAGCGCACGCAGGTGCACACCCGCTCGTCCCCTATCCCGCTCGCCCTGCTCTCATAGCTGTAGGGCACGACGATCGTGCGGTCGAGAGGTCCCTCTTCGCCGAACCCGAACTCCCATGTTCCGCACAGAAATTCGTAATCTTTCCGCTCAAATTGCGGATCGGGACAATATTTTCCGTAACTCATCCCTTGATGCCTCCGATGGAGATTCCCTTGATGAAGTATTTTTGCCCGGCGAGGAACACGATCAGAATGGGCAATGCGGAGAGCACGGCGCCCGCCATCTGCTTGCCGTATTGGTGCGCATAGCTCCCCGAGAAGGTCGCGAGCCCCGCGGTGAGGGTGCGCGTCTCGGCGGAATTCGTGACGATGAGAGGCCACACGTAGTCGTTCCAGTTTCCCTGGAAGGAGAAGATGGCGAGGGTGACGAGCACGGGAACGCAGAGCGGGAGCACGATGTGGAAATAGATCCTGAACGCGCTCGCGCCGTCGATCTTCGCCGCCTCATCGTAGGCGATGGGGATCCCCCGCATGAACTGCCGCAGCATGAACACGCCGAATACCCCGCCGAGCCCGGGCAAGATCATCGAGAACATGTTGTCGACGAGGTGAAGTTTGTCGATGATGATGTAGTTCGGGATCATGTTGATGACGCCGGGGATCATCATGGACGACATGCCGAGCCAAAACAGGAATTCCCGTCCCTTGAAGCGCAGCCTCGAAAAGGCGAACGCGGCGAGCGAGGCGATGAAGAGATAGAGCACCACGTAGACGACCGCGATCTTGATACTGTTCCAGAACCAGCGCAGGATGGGAACGTTCCTGTTCGCGAGGATGCTCGTGTAGTTCTCGAAGGTGACCCTGTGCGGGAAGAGGGAGACGTTCGCATCGAGCACTTCCGTCTCGTATTTGACGGAGGTCGCCACCGCCCAAAGAGAGGGAACGAACACGAGGAGGGCGCAACCGATCAGGAGGAGATAGCACACCGCCGTGAACACGATGCTCCCCTTCGAGTGGTTCTTGAAGTAGTGGGCGATCCTCTCTTTCACTGTCATCTTTGTCATGCGGCTTCCTCCTTATCGTCCGCGATCTGCAGACGGTAGCCCGCGAAGGTGAACACGAACATGATCGCGCCGAACACGATGGACATCGCGCATGCCCTGCCGAAGTTGTTCACGCCGCCGAACGCCGTGTCGTAGATGACCATCATGGCGGTGCGGGTCATGTAGTTGGGGCCGCCCGCCGTGAGGACCTGCGACTGACCGAGCATGTTGAAGCTCCCGATCGTCGTCATGATGAGGGTGTAGAGCATCGTGCGCTTCATGCAGGGAAGGACGATCCTGAAAAACCGCTGGACGGCGTTCGCGCCGTCTAATGTGGCGGCCTCGAGGAGCTCTTGCGGGACGTTCGCGATCCCCGCGACGTAGAGGATCATGTTCCCCCCCACTCCCCACCATGTGGAGAGCAGGAAGATGGAGATCCATGCGTAGGGCATTTGGGTGATCCACGGGATCGCCGCGTGCAGGTAGTGGTTGATGACGCCCGAATTCGTATCCAAGAGGAAATTGAACAGGATACACACCGTCGTGATGGAGAGGATGGTAGGGAAATAGAAGAAGCCCATGGAGAACTTCTTCACCCAGCGGCACTTCGTCACAAGGAGGGCGACGCCGAGCGGGACGAAGATGAGGAGAGGCGTTTCGACCACCGCGAACAGCAGGGTGTGGAGCACGCCGTTCCAGAAGGTCTTCGCGACCTGCCCGGAGCCGACCGTCCCGAAGAGCAGCCCGAAGTTCTTGAGACCGTACCACTCCATCGGAGAGGCATAGTCCCACTTCGTGAAGCTGATGACGATCCCCATCACGAGCGGCACGAGCCCGAAGAGCACGAAGAAGAACACGAAGGGCGCGACGAACAGATAGGGCTCCACCGTCCGTAAAAATGTTTTTCCGACATCGCGGTGCGGCTTTGCCGCCCGCACAGTTTTTTCACCCTTTTCTTTCATCGGTCACCCCGTGTTCAGACCTGCTCGTCCGCAACAAATCCCTTGAATTCCGAAACGGCGTCTTTGAGGGCGTTCGCGGGAGACTTGATGGCGGAGATCGCGTTGGAGACGCCCACGCCCATGCCGTTGTATGCTTCGTACCAGTATTCATACTCGATCTCGCCGAGCACGGAGGTCTTCGCCATCTCGGTGAACGCCTGCAAGGGCTCGAGGGCCTTGTATTCGTCCGTGTCGTGGATCGCTTTGAGCGCGGGGACCTGTCCCGCCTTCGCCCAGTCGAGGGAGTGCTCGTTGACATAGCGCATGAAGGTGTAGCACGCCTCCTTGATGCGCGGCGAGGTCACGGTGTTCTTCATGAGGGTGAACTGGTGGGACCCCGCGAAGTTCTTGTAAGTACCCGTCGTCTCGGGCATGGGCGCGACGCCGATGTTCGATTCGTTGTTCTCGTCGAGCAAACCGAACGTGTTGATGACCCACGGCCCGTCGAAGTAGAACACCGACTTGCCCTGCGTGAACAGCGTGTAGTCGCCGCCCGCACCGACGTCTTTGGGGCTTATTTTGTCGGTGTGCACGAGGTCGTAGAGATAGGTGAGTTTGGAGACGGCGAGGTCGTTATCGAAGATGGGGTTGTGGCTTGCGTCGAACAGGGTGCCGCCCGCACTGTAGAGCATCGTGATGAAGACGTCCTTCGTGATGGAGTACATGGAAGGGCACGCCCAGCCGTACACGCCGTCCTTCGTCTTCCCTTTGCAGACCGTTTTGAACCGCTCCCACGTGGTGGGAAGTTCGTCCTCGGAGATGAGGTTCTTGTTGTAGTACATGGCGGTCGGGTGCACGTCGATCGGGAAGCCGAGACGGGTCCCGTTGAGGATGCCGCCGTTCCATGCGGGCTCGAGATACTCGTCCTCCGTAACGCCGAGATACTCCTCGATGTCGTCCATCGGGAGGAAGATCTTGCGCAGGTTCATGCCCGCGATACGGGAGGCGGACATGGCGACGATGTGGGGCGCGGAGCCGAGGTTGGAGCTCGTGGTGGTGAGCTTGGTGAAGAGGGTGTCCCACGGGATCTTATCCGCGACGACCTTGATCTCCTGTTCCTCATATTCTTCATTGAAATGCTCGACGATGCGGTCCATCGTCTCGCCGTCGGTGCCCGTGAAGCCGTTCCAGAAACGGAGCACGATGAAGCCCGTGTCATCATCGCCGCCGTTCGTCGGCTGGCAGCCGAACAGCACCGACAGGGAGAGCAATCCGCAGAGGAGCAATCCCATGATTTTAATCATTTTTTTCATAAATTTCCTCCTTTTTTCTTTATTTTGATTATAACACGCGCTTTTTAGAGCGTAAATACACAAAAACAGTAAGTTAAATCCCGTTTAGTTCCGTCAAAACGGGAGAGAAGGCGTGCAAAAACCCTTTCATTTTCATTTTATCTGCACTCATCGGAGACGGTTTTTACATTTTTATGAATGGATCTGCGAATTTTGAGAATAAAAAACAAATCCCGTGAAAACGGGAAGTTTGTTTTTTCGGATTTCCCAAATATTGTGAATTTCTGCGAAGATTTGCTTCCGCTGTAGCTGTTTTGAATGCGTTCAAAACATCCGTCTTTCCCCTATCCGTGCCCGCCGCAAGCCTTCCCCCCGAGGGGGGAAGGTGTCCCCGCAGGGGACGGATGAGGGGCATGCCGTAATACACGGGCGGACCCTCACCCCTGCCCCTCCCCCTCACGTAGGGGGAGGGCAGTTCTCCCTCGCTCCGCCTCGCTCTTCCCTCATTCCGAGCCCTCATAGAGGGCGAGTGAATCTTGTCCTTTCGGAAAAACGGATACACCCCTCACCCTACCCTCCCCCTTCAAGTATAAGGGGGGAGGCAAGGCTTGGTTGAAAACCGCCCTTTTCTCGGCGCCCCCTCTTGGGGGAGCTGTCACGGCTGCCCTTGCCGTGACGGAGGGGGTTCCGATGTAACTGCAAACCCCTATCCCCCCTTCGGGGTACTTCCCCCAAAAGGGGGAAGCAAGGAGGTGGAACGGGGGGAGGCAAGAGGACGCGCCCCCGTACAC
>CANREU010000075.1 GCA_947629725.1 uncultured Clostridia bacterium | reverse complement strand
TTTGAAGTGCCCGCCTTTCGGCGGGCACTATCCTTTTGCCGCTTGCCGCTCCTTTTCGCGAAAAATCTCGCTGCGCGATCTTTTTCGCGAATACTGCGGTGGGTGCGTTTTATGAAGGGCCGTTTTACGGCGGGCACTATCCTTTTGCCGCTTGCCGCTCCTCTTTCGCGAAAAATCTTTGCCGCCCCCTCTTGCCCTCCTCCTTTTTAAGCGGGAGGGCCATTCCTCACTTGCCCCCTTTTTAAGCGGGAGGGCCATTCCTTACTTGCCTCCCCCCTTTTTAAGGGGGGAGGGTAGGGTAGGGGGTTCAACCTTTGCCGCGCAACTTTTTCCGCGAGCGCTGCGAAATTGCATTTTTAACGCCCTTGCCGCTCGGCAAGGGCGCACCTATTGCAGACATGGGGGAGATGGGGGCGTCTCTCCGCTTTATTTTTTCTTTTTGCCTTCGATCTGCTTTTGCGTCTTCTTGATGGATTCGAGGAAGTCTCGTTCCACGGGGGAGAGCTCGTCTCCCGTGCGCGCGCGATACTTTTCAAATTCTGTATTCGCCCGCTCGATCGCCATTTCGTGGGAAATTTGCCCCGCATTGTCGAGGACTTCGCTCTCGCTCATGCGGAGAAATTCGTCGAGTTTCGCCACCCAGTCCTTCATCGTCATGGGGCGGCGGCGCAGAGCTTGCAGCTCGGCAAAATCGAGGTAGGCGGAGGTGATCATGTTGAGCTCTTTCAGCTCTTTTTCGGAGAGATAGTTTTTTGCCGTCGCAATATCCGTCTTCCGCGGGTGCGCACCCTCAAACGAAGTCAACCCCATGAACGGTTTGGAGCTGTCCGCCCGCAGGTAGATGAGTTCGGGGGCGGTATGTCCCGTGACGGCAAAGTGCATTTTGTTTTGCACCGTCTTGAAAAAGAGAATGCTCTCGTCCGCGTCTTTGCGATAGTCCACGCTCGTCGCATAAATATCGAGGACCTGCCGATAGAACACGCGCTCGGAGGAACGAATGTCGCGGATACGCGAAAGGAGTTCCTTGAAATAGTCCCCGCCGCCCGCCTGTTTCAGAAGGTCGTCGTTGAGCGCAAAGCCCTTGACCATGTACTCTTTGAGTACGCGGTTCGCCCAAATGCGGAATTGCGTGCCGCGGACGGACTTCACGCGGTAGCCTACGGAGATGATGACGTCGAGGCTGTAATATGCGACAGGCTTGTCCGAATTTGCAATGTGCAAAAATTGCACGTTGCTTTTTTCGTCCAGCTCTCCCTCGTCAAAGATATTGTGCAAGTGTTTGGTGATGACGCTCCGGTCCCGTTGAAACAGCTCTGCCATCTGCGCCTGCGTGAGCCAGACGGTATCTCCGTCGAGGGTGACGGAGATCTTCGTGATGCCGTCCTCCGTCTGATAAATGATGATCTGATTCTCTTCCATACCTGTTTTTCCCGAGGGGGGTGCATTTTTAACGCCCTTGCCGCTCGGCAAGGGCGGAGTTTCGCTTCGGGTCACGCCTTTTTCGGGCGGTCCTTCTTCATCGTGAGGGAGATGCGGTTCTTTTTGAGGTCGACGTCGAGCACGCGCACGGTGACGACCTGCCCGACCGAGAGCGCCTCGGAGGGGTGGCGGATGAACTTATCGGAGATCTGCGAGATGTGCACGAGCCCGTCCTGATGGACGCCGATGTCCACGAATGCGCCGAAGTCGATCACGTTCCGCACGGTGCCTTTGAGTTCCATGCCGGGCTTCAGATCCTTGATCTCGAGCACGTCGGTGCGGAGGAGGGGAGGGGGGAGCTCGTCGCGGGGGTCCCGCCCCGGTTTCATGAGCTCGACGGCGACGTCCCGCAGGGTGGGGACGCCCACGCCGCACTCCTTCGCGGCGCGCTCCGCGCCGTAAACTTTGAGTTTTTCGGTGAGTTCGCCGAGCCTGCCCGCGCGCACGTCGTCCATCGTATAGCCGAGAAGAGAGAGGAGAGTCTCCGCCGCCTCGTAGCTCTCGGGGTGGACGGCGGTGTTGTCGAGCACGCGGTCGCTCTCGGGCACCCGCATAAAGCCCGCGCACTGTTCGTATGCCTTTTCTCCGAGCCCTTTCACCTTTACGAGTTCGCGGCGGGAGCGGAAGGAGCCGTGCTCCTCGCGGTACTTCACCACATTCTCCGCGACGGAGGCGTTGAGCCCCGAGACGCGGGCGAGCAGGGGGGCGGAAGCGGTGTTGACGTCGACGCCCACGGCGTTCACGCAGTCCTCCACGACGGCGCCGAGCGCCTCGGAGAGCCGTTTTTCGGGCATGTCGTGCTGGTATTGCCCGACGCCGATGGACTTGGGGTCGATCTTCACGAGTTCGGCGAGGGGGTCCTGCAATCTTCTCGCGATGGAGATCGCCGAGCGGAGGTTTACGTCGTATTCGGGGAATTCCTTCGCGCCGAGGGGGGAGGCGGAGTACACCGAAGCGCCCGCCTCATTCACGATCGCATACGAAATGCCCGCACCATGTCCGAGACTTGCGATGAGTTCGTTGGTCATCTGCTCGGTCTCGCGGCTCGCGGTGCCGTTGCCGATGGCGATGTGCGCCACGCGGTGTTTTTTGATGAGGGCGGCGAGTTTTGCGATGCACTCCGCCCTCTGGCGTTCGCCGTGGGTGGGGTAGACGACGGCGGTGTCGAGCACCTTGCCCGTCCCGTCGACGACGGCGACCTTGCACCCCATGCGGTAACCGGGGTCGAGCCCCATCGTCACGAATCCCTTCACGGGGGGTTGCATGAGGAGGGGCTTTAAGTTGAGGGCGAACTGCCCGATCGCGCCCTCGTTCGCCTTTTCGGTGAGGCTCGCGCGCACCTCTCTTTCGAGGGAGGGGGCGAGGAGACGTTCATAGGCGTCCACCGCCGCCCCGCGGAGGAAGGAGGCCGCCTTCCCGGGCTTCACCGTCTTTCTTGCGACGAGCTCTTCCGCGCCGAGGCGGTCCACTTCGAGGGAGACTTTGAGCGCCTTTTCCCGTTCCCCGCGGTTGAGGGCGAGCACCTGGTGGCTCTGCAATTTGTCGAGAGGGGAGGAAAAACCGTAGTAATTGGAATAGACGCCGTCCTTTTCGGCCTTCTTCGCCGCCTCCGAGCAGAGGAAGGCGCGCTGTTCGTAGAAGGCGCGCAGGAGCTTGCGCACCGCGGCGTCGTCCGAGATGTTCTCGGCGAGGATGTCGCTCGCCCCCGCGAGCGCCTCTTCCGCGGTGTTCACCCCCTTCTCGGGGTCGATATACGCCGCCGCCTCGGCGGCGGGGTCCCGTTCGGGGTGCTCCGAGAGGAGGAGAGCGAGGGGCTCGAGCCCCTTCTCCTTCGCGGCGGTCGCCCGCGTACTGCGCTTCTGTTTATAGGGGCGGTACAGGTCCTCCACTTCGGCGAGGGTCGCCGCCCTGTCGATGGCGGCGGCAAGCTCCGCGGTGAGTTTTTCCTGTCCCGCGATCGAATTTTTCACTTCGGTGCGGCGGGTCTCGAGGTTGCGGAGATAGCCGAGGCGGTCGCTGATCGCGCGGATGGTCTGGTCGTCCGTCGTGCCGTGCATCTCCTTGCGGTAGCGGGCGATGAAGGGGACGGTGTTCCCCTCGTCGAGGAGCTGCACGATGTTTTTCACATGCTGCTCGGGCTTTGAAAATTCCGCGGCGAGGACGGAGACGATCTCCGCCGTCTTTGTCTGTTCTTCCATGTTCACACTCCCGTTCATTTGGTCAGTACGATCGCGAGCACGAAGACGGCCGCCGCGATTGCAAAGAGGACGGCATAGGAGACGGCGCGGACGATCTTGAATGTCTTCTCGTTCCTTCCGCGATAGCCGAGCGGGGTGAGTTCCCCGTGGCAGAAGGGGCACTCCGTCATGTGGTCGAGCACCTCTCTTTGGCAGTGCGGGCAGAGGACGATGTGCTTTTTCCGCGCCCGTTCCCTCTTTTCCGCCCGCTTCTTTTCCCGCGCGAGCTGTTTTTTCGGCTTTTCTCCGTCCTTTTCCATAGGAGGATTATACCATGTACGGAAAAAAATTGCAAGCGTTTGCTCCCCGTTGACAAATCCGCCGCGCCGTGATACAATAGGATACGCAGCGGGGCGCTCCCCGCACGGAGGCACACATGAAAAAGGACAAGGCGCTCGTTCCCGTCGAAAAGAAGGCGCAGTCTCATCCGAGGACGGGGACCCTCTCCATCTATGAATACGAGCGGAAATATGCCCGCAGGCAGAACACCCGCGGCGCGCGGGGGATGCTGCGGCTCGTCGCGATCGTCGTCGGGCTCGCCCTCTTCGCCCTGCTCTTTTTCGTCGCTCTCGAAGTTTATAGAGTGAACGAATACGCGGGCTACGTTGCGGGCGGGGTGTTCCTGCTCCTCTTCATCTTGCTCTACATCGTGCCCGTGGCGCGGGTGATGCATGCGCCCCGCTTCGAGACGAACGTCAACGCCTACACGGCGCGCGCCGCAAAGCGGCACAACAAGAAGGTGCGCCGTGAGGTCGCGGAGAAGATCGTCGAACTCACCGCGAGCGTCGACGGGGTGGGCTGGTACGATTCGGAGACGGTCGTGGAATTGGCGGCGTGCCTCAAATCGGGGGACGACGACGGCATCAAGCGCAACCTCACCCTGCTCTACGGCGGCTCGGTGAAAAAGTCGGCGAAGGAGCTCATCTTCCGCAGCTCCATGCGCTCGGCGACCTATTCCGCTCTCTCGCAGACGGCGAAGATCGACTCTCTCCTCGTGGTGTTCGTCAATTTGCAGCTCGTGAGAGACCTCGTCTTCCTCTACGGCTTCCGTCCCTCGGACGCCCGCCTCTTCCGCATCTTCTGCTCGGTGCTCCAGAATTCCCTCATCGCCTACGGCGTGGGGGGTGTGAATTTGGGGGGTACCGTCGTGAAGACGATGGGGGACGCGGTGAAGGGGATCCCCTTCCTCGGCACGGCGATCTCGGCGATCGTCGACTCTTCCGTGCAGGGGCTCGTCAACGGCACGCTCACCACCGTCATCGGCTATCAGACCATCCGCTATCTCGCGACGGAATACCGTCTCCAGAACATTCTCGACGGCGTGGACGTGAGCGAGACCCCCGAGGAGTTGCAGGAGGCTTGCAGCGACCTCGAGGCGCAGCTCAAAAACAAGAAGAAGTTCGCGAAGGCGGTGTGAGACCGCGTAAGGAGGAAAGATGTTCCCGGACGTCAAGTTCATCGGGTTAGACCTCTATACCTGGATGCTCCTCTTGGGGATCGTAGCGGCGATCGTCCTCTTCCGCGTGTTCTGCGACAGGCGCAAGCTCCCCCCGAAAGTCTTCAATTTTTCCCTGCTCGTCGGGCTGGGGTCCATTCTCTTCGGGTATCTCTCCGCCGTCCTCTTTCAGGCGTTTTTCAGCTGGATGAAGACGGGGGTGTGGGATCTCGAGGGGGCTACCTTTGCGGGCGGGCTCGCGGGGGCGGCGGCGTTTTTCCTCGCCCTCTACTTCGGGATCGGGCACTTCCTCTTCAAGAAGAAGGAACATATCTATTATTTGAACACCGTCGTCTGCTGCGCCTTTCCCTGCATCGTGGCGGCGCACGCGATCGGGCGGCTCGGGTGTCTCTTTGCGGGGTGCTGCTATGGGAAACTCACAGACAGTTGGGTGGGGCTCCCCATGTATGTAGACGGCGAAATGCAGACCCGTGTCCCCATCCAGCTCTTTGAATCCCTCTTTCTTTTCGCCCTCTTCGGGGTGCTCGTCTACTTCCTCATCGCGCGCAAGAGCCCGTTTATCGTTGTCTACTATCTCTTTGCTTACGGCGTGTGGCGGTTTGTCATCGAGTTCTTCCGCGACGACGACCGCGGCGCCTCTCTTCTTCCCTTCCTCTCTCCCTCGCAGACGATCTGCATCCTCATGATCCTCTTGGGAGCGGGGCTTTTGCTCTTCCGCCTGCTTTGGTTCGGAAAATACTGTAAAAAACTCGGTGAGACCATTGAAAAAGGGGATTAAGATCGCGGCGTGGATCCTCCTCGCCCTCACCGCGGGGACGGTCGCCGTCGCCTATTTCGTGACCTTTTCGGCAGACGCCCGCCTCGACGCCCTCTCGAAGGGGGTGCTCACCCGCGGCGTTCTCTCCGCCCTCCTCCTCGTGCTCCTCGCGGGCTCGGGGGATTGGAAGGGGGATTTTTCCCGTTTCGGCAAAAAACTCCTCTGGTGCCTGCCCTGTTTTCTCGTCGTGCTCGCGAACTTCCCCTTCGGCGCTCTCATCGGGGGTACGGCCTCCGTCGACCGCCCCGGCCTTCTCCCGCTCTTCCTCCTCGAATGCCTCCTCGTGGGGCTCATGGAGGAGCTCTTCTTCCGCGGGTTCGTCCATACGGCCATTCGCAAAAAGCTCTCTTCGCGCAAGTTCGGATATATCGGGAGCGTACTCATCTCCTCGGCGATCTTCTCCGTCTGGCACCTCCTCAACCTCCTCGAAGGGGCGGGTCTTGCGGCGACTTTTTTGCAGATGGGGTACACTTTTTTGCTCGGAGGGATGTTTGCGGTCGTGCTCGACCGCACGGAAAACCTTTGGCTTTGCGTCCTTCTCCACGCCCTGTTCGACGTGGGCGGCAACCTCGTCTCCTCCGTCGGGAGCGGCTCGCCGTGGGAGCTCTCCTTCTGGATCGCGACGGCGCTCTGCGGCGCCCTCTGCGCCGCGCACATCATTTGGACCGCCGTAAAACTCTCCCGCACCAAGTAAGTGCGGCAGCATTCCTCTTGCCTCCTCTCTTATACTTTTAACTCTTGCCCTCGCCCCACGCCACCCCCCTTGCCTTCCCCTTGAGGGTGCCGAAGGCATGCCTTGCGCCGGGCGGGGCAGGGGAGGGGGTTGCCATCGAATTTCCACCCCCCTCAGTCCCCCCGCCGAAGGCAGGGGGTTTCTTTCTGCGCGTCCGACTTACAGTTTTCACCTCCTCCCTCGTTTGTGGGGGCGCTTTTCTCTTGCCTCCCCCCTTATACTTGTGGGGGGGGGGTAGGGTGAGGGGTGCCCACGAGTTTCCGAAAACGCGACAGGGACAAGATTCACTCACTCCGCCTACGGCTCCGTTCGGAATGAGGGGAGAGCTTGCCCTCGCCCTCCTTTGGGGGGCGAGGGGCAGGGGTGCGGGGAGCGCCCCCTCCGAGGGCGGGGGCGGAAGAGTGTGTTTTCCTGCCTCGCCATAAAACACGTCACCCTGAGCTTGTCGAAGGGTGTCCTTATTATAATAATGCGGTCATGTTTACTTCACGG
>CANREU010000074.1 GCA_947629725.1 uncultured Clostridia bacterium | reverse complement strand
CCCTCGGGAAGGTGGTGGACTACGGCATTACCGACGTAAACAACATGGGCGCCGCAATGGCGCCCGCCGCGGCGGATACCATCCTCGCCCACTTCCGCGCCGAAAAAAAGAGCGCCGAGGATTACGACCTCATCGTGACGGGCGACTTGGGCGCACTCGGCAGCAGGATTCTGAAGGACCTCACGTGGGAGAAGGGGCTCGACATCTCCCAAAACCATGTGGACTGCGGAGAGATCGTGTATAACGTGATAGAAGACGAGTTTCAGGGCGGGAGCGGCGCGGGGTGCTCGGCGGTCGTCCTCAACTCCTATTTTTACAGCAAACTCATGACGGGGAGCCTGAAACGCATCCTCTTCGTGGCGACGGGGGCCCTTCTTTCCACCGTCTCCTCGGGGCAGGGGGAAAGCATCCCGTGTATCGCGCACGCCGTCGCGCTCGAACGGTGAAGGAGGAAGAGATGTTCGCACTTGAGATCGCACTCATGTTTTTGAAGGCATTTGCGGTGGGCGGGCTCATCTGCGCCGTGGCGCAGATCGTCATCAATCTCACCGACCTCACGGCGGGAAAGATCCTCGTCCTCTTCATGCTCGCGGGGGTCGTCCTCACCGCCGTCGGCGCCTACGGGCCCCTCGTGGACTTCGCGGGGGCTGGGGCGACGGTGCCCATCTCGGGGTTTGGGTATCTCCTCGCAAACGGCGCCATGAAGGGGGCGCAAAAGGGGCTCTTCGAGGCGCTTACGGGTCCCCTCGCCGCGGCGAGCGCGGGCGTTTCGGCGGCCGTCATCTTCTCCTTTCTCATGGCGCTCCTGTTCCGTTCCCGTACCAAATTCAATTAAAATTTTTAAGGCTGCCGCAACAGTTCCTCAACCGTTCTGCGGTTGTACGCCGCGATCTTTTCGTTGACTTTTTGATTGAAACCGCCGCTCGCGGAGGTGGAAAAATCGCACAAAACGATGGGCAGGACCTCCATCCAACTGTCGAAATGAGGATTTTCAAGGATTTGGAGGTTGTGCTTTTTCGCCTTGTTCACAAGGGACCACGCCCCCGCCGTCTCCCAAAAGTCCCTCGCGTTCGGGGCGGTGTCGATCTGCATGACGCGAAAGAGGTCTTTATAGCGCCCGAAGTCCTCGCGGACGGCGGCGCAGTGCTCGTCGAGCCCCGCGGCGACGGCGGAAGTCTTCATGCGGTTGAACCAAACGTTGGTCATCATGTCCCGATCCACATAGATCTTTTCGCGGTAATCGCTCTGCCCGGGGTCGTAAAAATAACTCTGATCCGGCAGCTTCGAATCGATGGCAAATGCCACGACGGCGCCCCCTTTCGCCCCGTTCGCGGTCACCGCATTGTAGGTGAGCCCTCCGAGCGGGACGCTCTCGTAGGGCACAAATTCCCCGAGGGTGTGCCCGCCATACCCGAAGGTGAAGAGGTAGGAGACAAACTCCGAAAAAGTCTTCTCTCCCCCGTACATCATTTGGATCTGGAGGATGACGATCTCCCCGGGCGAGCCGCCTAAAAACTCCAAAATATCGCGGAGACAGACTGAAAAGGGCGCGTCGAGAAGGGAGTGGCTGCCATACCAATCTCCCTCAAAATAGGAGACCTTGAAGTGAAAATAGCGCACGCCTTCGGCGAGCTGTTCGGCGACGGTGGAGACCTGCGTCTTCGTGTAGCGGTACACGAGCCCGGGCGCAAGGCGGGCGGCCGCCCTCACTCCCCTGCCCGTCTCGCAGCTGAACCCTTTTGCGCGCTCCAAGTTGCAGGTGTTCGCGTCGTGTGCGCCGAGCATCGAAAGGTCGACGACGCGCGGGTCCGCCTCCGAAATACCCTCGATCCCGGAGAGGACGGAGGAGTACGCCCCGTCTGTCGCGACCGCCCCCGCATGCAGAAAACGGCTCCCGCAGACGACCGTAAGAAACACGGCAAGCGCTAAAATCAAAGCGCCTGTAAGCGAGAGTGCGATTGCGGCTTTTTTCTTTCTCCTCTTTTCCATAGCTCCTTATATTGCACAAGCGGTTTGACGTGCCGCCAAACCGCTTGCTCTCAATTTTTTTCATGCGCCGTTTGGGCGTAGTAATGCGATTTTTCCGACCCCATTCCCCTATTTTGGGTCAATCTTCCTCTTCTTCCTCGGGAAGTTCGACGTTGTGATACACGTTCTGCACGTCGTCGTTCTCTTCTAATTTATCGAGCATTTTACGGAAGGTCTCGAGTTTATCGGCGGGGAGCTCGATCTTGTTCTGCGGGATCATCGTGAGCTCCGCCTGCAGGAATTCGAGCCCCTTGCCCTCGAGGTATTTGCGCGCCTCGGAGAAGACGGGAACGGTGGTGTAGATCTCGAACACATCCTCTTCCGCGACGACGTCGTCCGCGCCCGCTTCGATGGCGAGCTCGGTGATCTCGTCCTCCGAGAGTTCGGGAGTGTGCTCCACGACGATGAGCCCCTTGTTCTCAAACATGTAGGAGACGGAGCCCGTCGTCCCGAGGGAGCCGCCGTGCTTCGACATGATCGCGCGGATATCCCCCGCCGTGCGGTTGTTGTTGTCGGTGAGGGTGGAGATGATGACGGCAGCGCCGCCCACGCCGTACCCCTCGTAGGTGAGTTCCTTATACTCGCGGTCGCCGAGTTCCCCCGCGGCGCGCTTGATAGAGCGCTCAATGTTGTCGTTGGGCATGTTGTTCGCCTTCGCCTTCGCGATGACGTCCGCGAGCTTGGAGTTGGTCGCGGGGTTGGGATTCCCCTTCGCGGCGACGGCGAGCTCCCGCCCGATCTTGGTGAAGAGCTTGCCGCGCGCGGCGTCCGCCTTCCCCTTTTTAGCCTGTATGTTGTGCCATTTGCTATGTCCTGACATAAGATCACCTCCGAATGATTTCGATTTTGTTCATGGTTACTGTAACTTGTGGGCGTACCCCCACCCCTACCCCGCCCCCTTACGCAGGGGGCAGGCAAGAAAAAGCCATTACCCCTACCCCGCCCGATACAAGGCGCACCTGCGGCACCTTACGCATGGGCAGGCAAGAAAAAGCCATTGCCCCTACCCCGCCCGGTACAAGGCGCACCTGCGGCGCCTTACGCATGGGCAGGCAGGAAAAAGGGCGAGGAGAGCCTACCGTTTCAGCAGGTACATGAGAATGCCCGCGGAGACCGCGGCGTTCAAACTCTCCGTGCCCTCCATCGGGATGCCGACGGTACGGTCCGCCCGCGCCCGCACGGCCTCCGAGAACCCGTTGCCCTCGTTGCCGATCGCAATACAGAATGTTTCGGGAGGGACGAAGGAAAACACGTCCTCCCCGTCCATATCCGCCGCGACGAGCGGAACGCCCTTGAGAGCTCCGAGGATGTCCTCCCGCGTGCCGCGCATGAGTTTTACGCGGAACACCCCGCTCATGCTCGCCCGCACGCTCTTGGGAGAGAACGGGTCGGCACAGTCGGCAAGGTACAGTTCTCTGTATCCCGCTGCTGCGGCGGTCCGCACGATCGCCCCCACGTTGGCGGGGTCGGCAAGCCCGTCGAGGAGAAGGCAGTTCCCCTTCGGCGGCTCGAGCGGATATTGCGGGATCTTCACCTCGGCGGCGATCCCCTGCGGGGTCTTCTCGTCGCAGACGGCGGCAAAGACCTCCGCCCCCAAAACGACCGCGGGAAAGTCGTAAGCATCGCCCGCATAGTCCTCGCGCAGGGCGACCCGCACGACCTCCATGCCGCACGCGGCGCACTCCGAGATCATCTTTCCGCCCTCGACGAGGAAGGTCCCTCTTTCCCGTCTCCCCTTCTTCTCTTTGAGGGAGGCGAGCTCTTTTACGGCGGGATTTTGTTTTGACCGAATGACCATGCTTGCAAAAAAAGCCTTTCGGCGAAAGGCTTTTTTTCTTCTTTACAGCGCGGCTTTCGCCCTGTTGCAGAGCTCTGCGAAGGCGAGCGCGTCGGTCACGGCGAGGTCGGCGAGGATCTTGCGGTTGAGACCGATCCCTGCGACCTTCAGCCCGTGCATGAGCTTCGAGTAGGAGAGCCCGTTCACCCTTGCGCCTGCGTTGATACGCGCGATCCAAAGGGTGCGCATGTCGCGCTTGCGGAGCCTTCTGCCCACATACGCATATTGCAGCGACTTCATCACCGCCTCACGGGCGATGCGGTAGTTCTTGCTCTTGCAGCCGAAGTAACCCTTCGCAAGACGGAAGATCTTTCTTCTCTTTTTAACGGCGTTTACGCCTCTCTTGATTCTCATAGTCCGTGCCCTCCGTTAATCCTTGTAGGGGATCATGCGCTTGACGGTGTTCTCCTGCGTAACGGAGACGAGCGTCACCTGACGAAGCGTTCTCTTTCTCTTTCTGTTCTTGGTCTCTGCTTTGTGGTTCTTGCCGCCGTGGGCTCTGTTCACCTTGCCGGTGCCCGTAAGCCAAAAGCGCTTCTTGGAACCAGAATGCGATCTCTGTTTCGGCATACCTTTATCCTCCAAAATTTCCGTTACGAATTTATTTCCTTACCCCTTTGCGGAGTTTCGGGCTGTTTCTTGGCGGGCGCAAGGATGAGAATGAGATTACGCCCCTCCATATTCAAGGGCTTCTCGATGACGGCAAGCTCCTTGAGCCCCTCGTAGAAGTTCATGATGACGTCCTTCGCGAGGTTTGCGTGCGCCATTTGTCTCCCGCGGAGACGGATCGTCACCTTCACCTTGTTGCCCTGCTCCAAAAACCTCGTCGCGTGCTTTGCCTTCACGGCAAGGTCGCCTACGTCGATGGTCATGGAGAGCTGCACTTCCTTGAGTTCGACGATCTTCTGGTTGCGCCTGTTTTCCTTTTCTTTCTTCGCCTGCTCGAACTTGAACTTGCCGTAGTCCATGATCTTGCATACGGGCGGGACCGCATTCGGCGAAATTTTTACGAGATCGAGGTCCTCATCCTCGGCGAGACGGAGCGCCTCGCGGGAGGACATCACTCCCAGCATTTCCCCCGTGGAAGAGATGACGCGCACCTCGCGGTCGCGGATCTCACCGTTCATCTGGATCTGATTTTTTACTGCCATATTCCTCTCTGAAAAAATAAATTAAACGGGCCCCAAAGAGAGACCCGTTGAACCTTGTTATGCACGGGAAGACCCGTGACATTTCCGAATTCATTGACCCGCGCCGCCTACGCCGCTGCGGAGAGAAGGGGTTACCTCTGCTTTGCTTCAATAGAATAGCACACTATAGGAAACTTGTCAACCGATTTTGATAAACTTTTTACAATTTTTACGGGAACCTTCGGTACTTCGTCACGTAGGAGGAGGCGAGAGCGCACTCCTTCTCGGCGCCACCTTAAGGGGGAGCTGTCACGGCTGCCCTTGCCGTGACCGAGGGGGTGTTGCACGACAAACGTGGGCGAACCCCCTCCCCTACCCCTCCCCCTGACGCAGGGGGAGGGCAAGTGTTGAAATACCCCACCCACTTCAAAGGGGCAGGTTTCGACGCCCCACTCCCCTACCCCCCTCCCACGGAGGGGGCAGGTTTTGCTCCCCTCACCCTACCCTCCCCCCTCAAGTATAAGGGGGGAGGCAAGAGGAAAGGCGCCTCTCAAACGAGGGAGGAGGTGAGAGCGCACTCCTTCTCGGCGCTCTCAAGGGGAAGGCAAGGGGGAACGGCGGGGGCAAACGAAAAAGAGAGGCCCATGCCTCTCTTCCATGTAACACCGAAAAAGGTCAAGTGCCGTAATGGGGCACCCGATCGATGTAGTCCTCGTTGATAAAACAAGTCTGCGCGCGCGTTAAAACATGTTCGGAGACGGTGAGGATATAGGTGGTGTCGCTGTCGACGCCTGCTCCCTGGTGGCCTGCCGCATATTCCACGCTGTCGAAGAAGCATACGACGGCGCTCTCGTCTTTGTCCGCATAGAAATATTTGAAGCGGACGATGTAGTGCAAGTCGTAGGGGGTGTCAAAATCATAATTGCAAGCATACTCCCCAGTGCCGTCGGCGTGGAAGAGATAGTAGTTCTGCCTCCCCTCCTCGCTCGCGTCGAGAAGGTATTTCTTGTCCATTACGAGACCGCCGCCGCGCACGCTGCCCTCCCCGCAGGCGCAGAGAAGCAGGGCTGCCGAAAGGCAGACAAGCAAGATGCTTACGACAAAATACCGCAACTTTTTCATGGGTCCTCCCTATCCTTCGCGGCGGGCTGCCGCGCGCTTCGTTCAGAAGATCGCCTTCTCGTCATTTTCCTTCTTGCAGAGGGCGAGGAAGTCCTCCTTCGCCATCGTGCCGATGTCCCCCGCGCTGCGCTTGCGCACGGAGACCGTCTTCGCCTCCACTTCCTTGTCGCCGATGACGAGCTTGTAGGGCACCTTCTCGTTCTCGGCGTCCAAAATTTTCCTGCCGATCTTCTCGTTGCGGTAGTCCGCCTCGGCGCGGAGCCCGAGAGCCGCCATCTCGTCCACGAGGGTCTTTGCGTAGTCGGCGGCGCGGTCGGTGATGGGCAGCACCTTCACCTGAACGGGCGCAAACCAGAGCGGGAACGCCCCCGCGTACTTCTCGATAAGGAAGGCGAGCGTGCGCTCGTAGCACCCGATGGAGCTCCTGTGGATGACGTAGGGCGTCTTCTTCGCGCCGTCTGCGTCCACATACTCCATGCCGAAGGAGTGCCCCGCCGCGAAGTCGATCTGAATGGTGATGAGGGTGTCCTCCTTGCCGAAGACGTTTCTGATCTGCACGTCGAGCTTGGGTCCGTAGAACGCGGCTTCGTCGTCCGCCTCCACATAGTCGAGCCCCAAATCGTCGAGAATGACCTTCATCATCGCCTCGGTGCTCTCCCACGCCTCGTCGTCATCGATATATTTATCGGACTTGGACTTGCCGCGCTTGGAGAAGCGGAAGGTGACGTCCCCCCTCATGCCGAGGCAGTCGAGGATATAATAGGAGAGATCCAGACAGCGCTTGAATTCCTCCTCCACCTGCTCTTTGGTGCAGATGATGTGCCCGTCGGAGAGGGTGAACTGCCGCACGCGGATGAGGCCGTGCATCTCGCCCGAGGCCTCCTTACGGAACTCCGTCGCCGTCTCCGAATAGCGGCAGGGAAGGTCGCGGTAGGACTTCAGGCCGTTCTTATAGATCTGATACTGGAACGGGCAGGTCATCGGGCGGAGGGCGACGATCTCCTCTCCCTCTTTTACGGGCTCGCCCTTTTCATCCGTCTCGCCGAGGACGAACATCTTGTCGCGGTAGTGATACCAGTGCCCCGAGATCTTATAGAGGTCGGTCTTCGCCATATTGGGGGTCTTGGTGATCATAAACCCGCGCTTTGCCTCCTCGTC
>CANREU010000073.1 GCA_947629725.1 uncultured Clostridia bacterium | reverse complement strand
GGGGAAGCCATGCTGTCCTGCGCGTAGTAGGAGAGCCCCGAGACCCGCTTGCCGTTCACGGTGACGCTCTTCACGCCGCCGAGCTCCTCATAGGCGTGCAGGCGGATGTTCCACTTGCGGCTCGTAAACGCCTTCGCGCCGTCGAACTCGCCGGCCGCCGCGCCGATCGTGATGGTGTATTTCCCCTCTGCCGCCTCCGCGGAGATCGCCGTCGTGCGGGACTTGCCGAACTTATACGCCTCCGTCGCCTTGCTTGCGGAGGGATAGGCGTCGAGGGTGAGCTCGCTCCAATCCTTCTCGCTCAAATTCTTCATGTCGGGCGCGAGGACGTTCAAAGCCCCCTTGCGCACGAACACGGGCGAAGTTTCGAGGGGATGGGTCACCGTGTAGGTGTAGGGGCCCTCATACTCCTTGCCCGACCAAACGTCGATCCACGTCCCGTCGGGGAGGAAGACCTCGCGGGAGTCGTAGCAGTAGGAGACCCCCTTCCGCGCCGCGGGGATGCCGTACATATAGAAGTGCGCGTTGTTGCCGTCTTCCACATACTTTATCTCGATCTCGTGGGTCGTGCCCGCCTTATAGTAGTCCGTCTCGAAGAGGACGTCGTATTCGTTGGTGCCCGTCTTCTCGCTGTTGACGACCATCTCGCCGTCGATGCGGACCTGCACCCTGTCGTCCGCGAAGAAGGTGAACTTCATGTCCGCGTCCCCCACCGTGAAGCTGCCCTTCCAGTTGATGGAGAAGTTGTCGGTGGGAAGCCCCTTCGGCGCGGCGAGCACCCAGTCGTACACGAAGTTGTTGTCGGACTGCGTGTAGACGGGATCCCCGCTGCAAGTTGCATTCGCATAGTAGCTCCCGAGGAGGCCGTTCTTTTTGATCCCGTTTTCGGTGTGGGTGAAGAAGCCCTCGTCGAAACTCGAGGAGGAATACGCCTCGTTGATGGGCGCGATCAGCACCCCCTCGCCGAGGAGGTATTCGTCGTTGCGGGAGGCCTCCTCATACTGCGGGTAGACGATGTCGAGCCTGCGGAGGATGGGGAGCCCCGTCGCGGCGTTCTCCGCCGCAAGGGAGTAGTAGGTGGGCATGAGGTTGTATTTCATGCCGACGTATTCCTTCACGACCTCTTCCGCCGTCTCGCCGAAGAGCCACGGCATCCTGCCCTCCTGATGACAGTAATACACGTGCGTGCAGTGGACGCGGGTGATCGTGGAGAGCGCGCCGTATTGCAGCCAGCGGGCGTACATATCGTCGGTGACGGACGCTGTGTGGCCGCCGAGGTCGGAACTCACATAGGGAATGCCGTTCTCCACGCTGCCGAAGACGGCGTCGCGGATCTCCATGCCGAGGGCATGCTCGTCGACGCCGATGTCCCCCGTCCACTGGATGGTGTAGCGGTGCGCCGAGAGGTCGGAACCGTATTTCCAGTTTCCATGCATGCACCCGTCGACGTTGCCCATGATGATGGCGCGGCGGGCGTATTCCCCGAGCCCGTCCTCCTCCGCGAGCTCCTCGTAATATTCGTTCTCAATAAATTGGAAAGCATACATGCCCCACGCGAACACCGAGAGATCGGGGTCGGCGGAGTTCAGGGCGGTGTGCCAGTTCCTGTCGTACCACCACATGTCGAGCCCGAGCGAGAGAATGCCTTTAAGGCTCTTGCTGCGGTATTCGATCTCATCGTCCTCGAGCCCGTTCAGATTGTCCTTCGTGGGCTCCGGGTGATCGTTGAAGATCACGTTCACCCCCATGTCGTGGAGCTTTTGGAGGGTCTCCTTCATGTTGGGGAAGAGATTTTGGTCGATGTTGTAGCCCATGCCGCCCGTCGAAGGCTCCTCCGTCGAGCCCGGCTCGTTGACCGCGCCCTCGCGCCAGTTGGTGTCGATGACGAGGACGTCGATGCTATACCCCCTGTCGAGATAGTCCTGCACCTGTTGCAGGGCGAGTTCGGAATCGTAGATGAACCAGCGGGAGTCCCAATAGCCGAGCTCCTTGAGGTCGACGAGGTTGCTCTTGCCCGTGAGGGTGACGAAGTCCTCGCAGAAGCGGGTGTAGCTGTCGGGGACGAAGATGTATACGTCGGGCGCCTCGCTCTCGAAATCCCAGCCGTTGAGCTCGAGCCCGTCGTCGTGAACGGAGTAGCCGCGGTCCCCGGGGACGATGCGGGGGTTATCCGAGAAATACCAGCCGCGGATGTCCTCCGAGGGGGACGGGAGATAGGTGTTGGGAAGGCTCACGCCGTTGTAGCGGTATAAAACGGTGTTCTGCGCGTCCGTTACGTAAACGCCCTCGAGGGTAGCGGCCTCCGCGGGCACGTGGACGCGGTAGCCGCCCGCCGTGATGCGCACCTCCTCTCCCTCCGCCGTATAGGAGGAAGCGGGGGCTGTAAAATCTTCCCGTCCGAGGACGTAGTACGTCTCGCGGTCTTCAAAGCCGTTCTTCCCCTTCTCCTCGATGCGGACCACCGTATCGGAGAGCGGGGTGATGCGCACCTTGTCGTTGATGATATACTTCTTTACGCCGTTCTCCTCCGTGACGGAGACGCCGCTCTCCGCCTCCGCCGTAAACGAAAACGCACGGGAAAGCGGGAAAAGCGCCGAGAGGCACAGCGACGCCGCCATTGCAGCGGCAAGAAGGGCCGCACAGGTCACTTTCAGGGCACCGACCTTCTGCTTCATCTGATCCATCCTCCTTTTTGCGTGAAAATTTCAAACTTTTTCTTCACGAAAAACCGTTGTAATTTTCACCGTGATATGCTACAATAACATTATAAGAAAAAATCGATTTTTGGCAATGTGTAAATATCCGCCATTTGGTGAGGATTCGTAAACGAACGCAACTCGTGAGAACCGCTATGGAAGAGAAAAAAAACTATCCTACCGATCCTTTCAAAAACATTATCTACGGCAGTTTGAGTTTGGAGCAGAAATTTATTTTCAGCGGGAACATGGAATACCCGTTCAACGTCGAGGCGATCGGCATCACCCGTCCCGATAAGGACTATTTTATTGCCCGCAACCGTTCCGACTATATCGTGATCGAATACGTCGTCTCGGGAAAGGGCACCCTCACCGTGAACGGGAACGACTTCGTGCTCGAGGCGGGCGACGTGTATATCCTCCCCGCGGAGAGCACGCACAGCTACCGCGCCGACGAAAACGACCCCTACCGCAAGCTCTGGTGCAATTTTTACAGCGACACCTTCGAGAAGATCATGGCGGACTACCGCCTGAACGGGAGGTATGTGTTCCACGCTCCCGAGTGCGAGGAGGACTTCGTCCGCCTCGTGGAGCTCGCCACCTTCGGCAGCCGCCTCAACGACAACGAGTGGGCGCACGTCGCGGGGGTCCTCATGGGGGTACTCAACAAGATCGCCGCCCATGAATACCGCCCCGCGGGCAGCCGCGCCACCGCCGCCCGCGCCAAAGAACTGCTCGACGGAGGGCTGTTCTCCAACCTCACGGTGGAGGACGTGACCAAGCAGCTCTTCGTCTCCAAGACCATTCTCACGCGGGAATTCCGCAGCATGTACGGCACCTCCCCCTACCGCTACTACCTCGACAAGAAGCTCTCGCAGGCCAAACTCATGCTGCACAACTCCAACCTCTCCGTGAAGGAGATCAGCGACAAACTGTGCTTTTCCGACGAGCACTACTTTTCGGGGCTCTTCAAACGGAAGGTGGGCGTCTCCCCCTCCGATTTCAGGAAGATGCTCCGCTGACCCCCGCCCCTGCGGCGGGGTCTTTTCTTCCCTCCGCGTGTGAATTCGGGCGCGGTTTCGTGCGGATTCGTAAACGGATTTTCTGCGGGAATTGACTTCCCCTCCCCCGCCGTCTAAAATTGTGACGGAAGATTTTCCATAGGAGGGCGGTCATGAAAAAGAGCAGGATCGCGCTCCCGCTTGCGCTGCTTGCGGCGGGCGCGCTCGTTTTGGGCGGCTGCGGCGAAAAACCGCACACCCCCGAAGTGACCCTCGGGGAGGACGGGTATGTCTACCTCGACGGGGTGAAGACGGACGTCTTCGCGGGAACGGAGAGCGAAGCGCCCGAAACGAAGAGCGCCTTCGAGCTCTGGAAGGAGGAGAACCCCTCCTACACGGGCACCGAGGCGGAGTGGGAAGAGTGGCTCGCGGGGCTCCTCGAGCCGGAGGAACCCCCGCAGGAGGAAACGGTGGAATACAAGATCATCGAAAACGGCGTGTTCGGCGGGGAGACGGTCTCGGGGACGGCGGCGGAAAAGAACGGCGCGCTCGTGCTCTCGAACGCCGTGCTGCGTCTTCCCGAACTCGCGGTGCTCCCCCTTTGGGAGGGCTCCTCGTGGGAGGTGGACATCATGGGCAAGCTCCTCACGGGCTCGGCGGGCGGCGCGCAATTCTTCGCATGCAACCCCTTCTCCGACGAGGGGCGGGTGTATTTCGGCGTGAACAAGTCGAGCAAGATGCTCTATGTGGGCGTCCGCCTCGGCGCGACCTATGTCAACTACGGCTGGGAATTCGACGACGCCGCGTACTTCACCCAAAAGCACAGCTATAAGATCGCCTATGAAGACGGGATCTACACCCTCTCGAAGGACGGCGGCACGGCGCAGAAGATGGGCTCCGTCAACTTCAACCAAAACAACAAGCAGTGGCTCGGCGGCACCGCCGCGGAGGAGGGCGCCAACCTCAACAAACTCATCCGCACCGTGCTCGCGCAGGACGCCGCAGGCATGACCAACCTCGGCGTGGACGGGTTTACATGGAACGCCGAGATCGAGAACTTCACGGTGAAAACTTCCTCCGCCGGGGGGTATAAAAACCTCAGCTCCCACCCGCTCGCGGGCAAGCGCATCTTCTACCTCGGCTCCTCCATCACTTACGGTGCGGCGTCGGGCGGGGTCGCATTCGGCGAAATCCTCCACTCGGTGACGAACAACCCCTTCGCAAAAGAGGCTGTCTCGGGGACGACCCTCGTCGATAACGGCGCCGATTCCTATGTGCAGCGCCTCAAAAAGCTCGACTTTTCGCAGAGGCCCGACTACCTCGTCGTCCAGCTCTCCACCAACGACTTCACGCAAAATAAGCCCTCGGGCAGCGTACAGGGCGGCACCGCCTCCTCGGGCTTCGACACCTCCACGATCTCGGGCGCCATTCAATATATTATCGCATACGCGAAGGAGCAATGCCCCACCTGCGAGGTCGTGCTCTACACGGGCGCGGTGAGAAGCACGTGGGATAAAAAGGCAGATTACGAGAAGTATATAAACGGCGACTTTACGGCGATCTGCAACAAGTGGAATATCGAACCCCTCGATATTTTCCATACCCCATACCAGCAATATACCTTCTTCTGGAACGACGACATCCACCCCGTGCTCGAAGGTTACGCCTTCGGCTGGACCCCGCTCTTCGCGGAGTACTTCATGGAAAAGTTGTAAGAAAAGGCAAAAGAGGACAAACGAAGAAGAGAGGCGCATGCCTCTCTTCTTTTTTATAGGGCAGAAAGGCCTACCCTTTTTCATAGGGGGCAGATCTTGTCCTCCGCCGTACAAATACGTCATGTTGAGCTTGTCGAAACATGACTTTGTTAAAATATAGTCACCCTTCGACAAGCTCAGGGTGACGTGTTATTATGGCGGGTCGGGAGTGCGTGCTTTTCACCCCCACCCTACCCTTCCCCCTCAAACGAGGGAGGAGGTGAAGAGCACCCTTTTCTTGGCGCCCCCTTGACTATCGCGTCATTCTGAGCCGCCGCGCCGACCGCGTTTTGCGGCCGGCGCGGCGTGTCGAAGAATCCCGAAGTACGAAGTCCACCCCTCACCCTACCCTCCCCCCTCAAGTATAAGGGGGGAGGTAAGAGAACACCCCTCCCCCTGCATCAGGGGGGAAGCAAGAATGGTTGGTCGGGGACGGGGGCGAGTTCTCCCTCATTCCGAGCCCTCGCAGAGGGCGAGTGGATCTTTCAAGATACACTCGGGCGGCGCCCCCAGTATGAGGGGCACGTTCTCAATATTTGCCGCGCTTCCACTGCCCCGTGTAGAGGTTGAACATCCGTGCAACGTCGCGCTGGCGCTGGACGGATGCGGCGTCTTCGCCATCGCCGCCGTAGACATAGGCGTCCGAATGCACCCTGCCCATCGTCGCCGAGAAGGCGAACCACGACATGCCAGAGCCGCGGAAGTTCACGCGCTCGAGCCCCGTGCAGCCCTTCACGAGCTCCTCGCCGAGGAAGAGGACGGAGGCGGGCACGGTGAACATGCGGAGCTCCGTAAAGTTCGCGAAGACGAGCGGCGCAACGGCGCGCGTCCCCTCTTCGATCGTAACTGCCTTGTATTGGGTCTCCCCGCCGCCGTCCGCAAGATAAGCCGTGTCCACCCGCGCGGGGTCGACGGCGACGAGGGCAACGGGCGTCCCCTTGCCGTCGCGGAGGTAGAGTGCCCCGTGCGACCAGTTGGCGGGGTCATTATAGAAGGGGGTCCCCTTCACGACGTCCGCGCCGATCGTGAGCAGCCCGCTTCCCTCCGCAAAGGTGACGGAGACGAGTTTCGGGCAGTTCATGAACGCCTGCGCGCCGAGGGAGGTGACCGAAGCGGGGATGACGATGTGCTCGATCGCCGAGCCCTTGAAGGCGCCCGCGCGGATGACCGTGGCGGTCTCGGGAATATGGGGGTCCCCCACCGCGCCCTCGATCGTGAGGGTGGACGCGAAGTGCATGGGGCTCGCCGCGTCGTTGTCGAAACGGATGGCGAGGTATTGCTCGAACGTTCCCTTGAAGAGGACGGCGGAGAGGGCGTCGCAGCCGAGGAAGGCGTCTTTATCGATCGCTTTGAGCTCGGCGGGAAGGGTGATCTTCGTGAGGAGCTTGCAGTCTTTGACCTTCTGGCCCGGCGCGATGGGGCCTTTGAGCGCCTCCACGCTGACGGAGACCGTCCCCTGCCGCACGGTGTAGTCTCCCTGCACCGACGTGCGCGCCGCGATGAGGTGGACGCCGATGTAGAGCACGTCGTTGTGCCACTTGGCGGGGTCGTTGTAGAACGCCGTCCCGCGGAAGGCGTGGTCTTGTATCTCCGTCACCTTCTCGGGCACGGTGATGTCCGCAAGGGCGGCGCAGTTCTCGAAGGCGGAGGGGCCGATGAAGAGAAGCGTCGCGGGGAGGACGGCCTGCCCGAGTTTTACGCAGCCGTCGAAGGCGTGGCTCTCGATGCGGGTGATGGCGCAGTCGTCCACCCCCGCCTCGCCGAAGTTGTGCCCCTCGATGCGCACCCGCTCGAGGTTCGTACACCTCTGGAAGGCGCTGTGATCGATGAC
>CANREU010000072.1 GCA_947629725.1 uncultured Clostridia bacterium | reverse complement strand
CCCCTCGGAGACGACCGCCCCCGCGACGAAGTCGACATCGCACCGCCGCCCCGCCCCGAGGTCCTTGAGCATCCCCGAGCGGATCGCGGCGTGTTTTTTCATCGCAAGCGGGAGGATGAGGCCCGCAAGCGGGCTTCCCGCAAATTTCATGAGGTCGTGCCCGTTCTGCTCGAGGGACTTACAGCCGCACGCCTTTGCGACGGCGACCGTCTCCCGCATGAGGGAAAGGGCGAGCTTTTTGTGCTTTTTCGCGATCTCGCCGAAGGTGAGACCGGAGAGCGCCGAAAGGGTCGAGAAGGCGGCGTTCACTGCGAGCTTGGAAAAGCGGATCTCCATGAGGCTGCCCGTCTTCGTTAAAAAGGCGCGGGAAAGGAGCGCGGAGAGCTCTCCGAGCCTCTCCCCCTTGCCGAAAGCGCCGATCGCGAGGTGCTTTTTGCCCTCGGAGGAGACCTTCACCTCCCCCGCGGAGACGAGCTCCGCGCCCCAGCCGAGCGCGCAGCCGTACACTCTGTCCGCCCCGAAAACTTCCGCGAGCCCCCTCTCGGGGAGGCCGTTCTGCACGGTGACGAGCGCTCCGTTTTCCTTGAGATAGGGGAGCAAAAACTCTGCGATCGCGCGGTTTTCGCGCTGCTTTGTCGCGAGGAAGAGGACGTCGTACTCCCCCGCCATGCCGTTTGGCGTGCAGGCGGAATACCCCTGCCCTTTCAGCGCCTCCACATGGGCGGCGTTGCGGGTGACGAACTCGCACTTCTCCCCCGCGCGGACAAGCTCCTCTCCGAGGCTCGTGCCCATCGCGCCCGCGCCGTAGATGCAAATTCTCATACCGCAAGCCCCAGCGCGCGCATCACCGCCTCGCTCGTCTCCTCTACGGAGAGCCCGCTGCAATCGACGGTGACGTCCGCATACTTTTCATAGAGGGGGACCCGCTCGCGGTAGAGGGCGCCGAGCGTCTCGATCCCGCTGCGCATCACCACCCCTCTCTTTTCGAGATTGGGGATGCGGCGCTGCATCTCCGCCGCCCCGATGCGAAGGTAGACGACGGTGCCGAGCTCCTTGAGCCGCCCCATCGCCTCCTCGCAATAACACACGCTGCCGCCCGTTGCGACGACGCAGTTCTCGCAAGAAACTCCCCCGCTTACGCGGTTTTCGATCTCAAGATACCCCTCCGCCCCCTTCTTTGCGATGATCTCCGAAAGGAGGGCGTTTTCCTCGCGCTGGATGATGAGATCGCAGTCGAGAAAGCCGAACCCGATCCTCTTCGCAAGCAGGACGCCCGCCGTGCTCTTTCCGCAGGAGGGCATGCCGATCAGTACAATGTTTTTCATATCTTTGTTCATTATAGAACATCGCGGGGGAAATGTCAATCGCCGCGGCAAGGTCGGGCGGAAAATTTCTTCGGAAAAATCCGTTCATTCCGCTTGACAATGTGAAAAACGGATAGTATAATGTTTGCCAAGAACTTTACAAGGAGACGAATTATGAAAAAAAGACTGCTGACTGTTCTCACTTCCCTCGCCCTCATCGCCGTGATGATCGCGACTCTCTGCGCCTGCTCCACCTACGGCGGGATCAAGAAAGCCTATGAGAAAGAGGGCTACAAGGAGATCGATTCGAGCGAAACTGCCGAGATCGGCACGACGGTCGACGAAACCGTGAAGGCGTTCGTCGGCGAAGAGTATGTGGGCAAAGTGAAGGTCCACGTCCTTCAGAAAGGCGGCGACGACAGCTCCATCCTCGGCGGGATCCTGTCCTCGCTCGACATCGTCATCATCGTCGAATTCAAGGGCGATAAGGACATGGTCAACTCCCTCAAGGATAAGCTCGGCGTCGAAGAGGAAGATGTGAAGAAAGCCTACGACGAATTGCAGAAACTCGACGGCGTGAGCGGGACCTGCGTGCTCGTGCTCGCAACGAACCCGA
Organism: uncultured Clostridia bacterium; assembly: GCA_947629725.1. Lineage (GTDB taxonomy): Bacteria > Bacillota > Clostridia > Christensenellales > Borkfalkiaceae > Gallimonas. The sequence continues at coordinate 5,381 of CANREU010000072.1, read as the reverse complement.
GCGCCGCGAATATCTTCAAAGGCACCAAGTAAAACCTCTTCCCTCCCCTGTGGGAGGGATTTTTTTACGCTTTTTTCGGAAATCTGCGTAAAAAAGGTTGTCATTTGCAAACGGATATGGTATAATTTTCCCCGAATTCGATACAGACGGAAAGGACGGAAGATATGAATCTCAATTCCATCATCATGACATTGCTCGCACCCACGGTGAACTATCCCCTCTATCGGGGCATTCTTCTCTCGCTCATCATCGCGATGGGCGTTGCGGCGATCGCGGCGATCATCCTCGTGATGCTCACCCCCGCCAACTCCGAAGGGATCGACGCGCTCGGCGGCTCGAGCGAGACCTTCTTCGGGAAGAACAAGGGCAAGTCCACCGAATCGAAGCTGAAGATCGGGACGATCGTCTGCCTCGCCGTTCTTGCGGTGTTCGCCATCGCGTTCTTCGTGATCTTGGCTGTTTGGCAGTAACCGAAATTGCTTGCGAAAGACGGGCGGCGCTCCTCGCTGCCCGTTTTTTATCGCCGTATGGGAAGGAGAGATCTTGAACGCAAAATATTCCCTGCTCGAAAAGATAAAGGACGGCTCCTTCGCCCTCCTCACCTCCGATGAGATCTCCCGCAAGCTCCGTTTGGGGCGGAGGGAGGCTTTTGCCGTACACGATATGCTCTCCTCTCTCGTGCGGGAGGGGGAACTTCTGTGCGACCGCCGCGGCCGCTTCGGCACGGCGGAACAGTTCGGCGCGGAGGAAGGCGTCTTCTCGGGGAGCGGGAAGGGGTACGGGCTCTTCTCCTCCGGAGAAACGGAGCTCTTCATTCCCGCAAAATCGGCAAACGGGGCGGTGCACGGCGACAGAGTGCTCGCGATTCCCGTAAAGGGCGGCCGCTCGGACGACGAGGGCGAGGTGCTCGCGGTCCTTGCCCGCGGCTATGAGAAGCTCGTGGGGACCTTCTGTGCGGAGGGGAAAGCGGGCTATGTCGTCCCCGACGACAAGCGCTTCGGCTTCACCGTCTTCGTCCCCCGCCGCGACAGTGCGGGCGCAAGGGACGGGGCAAAAGTCGTCGTAAAAGTTTCCTATCCCGGAGAAGAGCCCTGCGGCAAGGTGCTCGAGGTGCTCGGGCAGGAAGGCGATCTCATGGCGGAGGAGCTTGCCGTCATCCGCTCCCACGCCCTCCGCGAGGAGTTCCCAGAAGAGGTGCTCGCCGCGGCGGACAAGGTGCCGCAGACCCTCTCCGAAAGAGACCTCAAAGGGCGGGAAGACCTGCGGGAAGAACTCATCATCACGATCGACGGCGAGGACACCCGCGACATCGACGACGCCGTCTCCGTGCACGAGGAGAACGGAAAATTCCATCTCGGCGTGCACATTGCGGACGTCTCCCACTACGTCCTCCCCCGCTCCCCTCTCGACCGCGAGGCCTTTGCCCGCGGCACGAGCGTGTATTTTCCCGACCGCGTCCTCCCCATGCTGCCGAAGGCGCTCTCCAACGGCATTTGCTCGCTGAACGAGGGGGAAGACCGCCTCACCCTCTCCTGCTTTATGACGATAGACGGCAAGGGCAAGGTCCTCAAAAAGAGGATCGCCCCCACCGTGATCCGCTCCCGCCACCGCATGACGTACACCGCCGTGACGGCGATCGCCGAGGGCGATAGGCGGGCGTGCGAAGAATACCCCGATCTCGTCGGTTTCGTGCGCACCGCCGTAAAACTCACAAAGATCCTGCGCGCCGCGCGCGCCGCAAAGGGGGGCGTGGAGCTCGAGATCGGCGAGGCGAAGATCCTCTGTGAAGACGGGAAGATCGAGATCCCCGAAAACAGGCGCACCGTTTCGCACGAGATGATCGAGCGGTTCATGGTGCTCGCAAACGAGAGCGTTGCGGAGCTCATGACGGAGAAGGGCGTGCCCTTCGTCTACCGCGTGCACGACCGTCCCGCGGCGGAGAAGGCCGCCTCCTTCCGCGCCTTCCTCCTCGGGGCGGGCCTTACCCCCCGCTTCGAGCCCGACAAGGTCGCCCCGCGCGACTATCGGGACCTCCTCGCCTCCCTCGGAAACTCCCCGCTCGCGCCCGTCGTCCACCGCGTGATGCTGCGCTCGATGGCGAAGGCGGTGTATTCCCCCGAAAATATCGGGCACTTCGGGCTCGCCTCGGAGTGCTACTGCCACTTCACCTCCCCCATCCGCCGCTATCCCGACCTCTGCGTGCACCGCATCATCCGCGCCGCGGCCTCGGGGAAGGCGGAGGAGTACCGCGCCTTCGTGAAGGAAGCCGCCGCCCAATCCTCCCTCTCGGAGAGGAACGCCGCGGAGGCCGAACGGGAGGCGGACGCCCTCTACATCGCCTTCTATATGAAGGACAGGATCGGGGAGGAATACAACGCGGTCGTCTCGGGCGTGACCGCATTCGGGCTCTTCGCGGAGCTCGACAACACCGTGGAGGGGTTCATCCCCGTCGAAACGCTGCCCGAAGACTGCTACCTCTTCGAGGAGGAAAACTTCCTTTTGCGCGGGGTACACAATTCCTTCCGCCTCGGCGAGCGGGTGCGGGTGCGGGTGGACGGCGCCGACATCGGCGCGCGGCGGGTGCAATTTTTCTTACTGAATAAGGAGAACGGCTGAGATGAAGATCGTTGCCGTAAACAGATCCGCCTCCTTCGAGTATTTCATCGAGGAAAAGTTCGAGGCAGGGATCGTGCTCGAGGGGAGCGAAGTGAAGTCCCTCCGCGCGGGAAAGGCCTCCCTCGGCGAGAGCTTCTGCGAGCTCCGCGGCGGGGAGGTGTTCCTCCGCAACATGCACATCGCCCTCTACGACAAGAGCGGCGCCTTCTCGACGCGCGACTCCCGTAAAGACCGGAAACTCCTCCTCCGCCGCGGCGAGATCTCCAAGATCGCGGGGCGGGTGAACGAGCGGGGCTACACCCTCGTCCCCCTCAAAATTTACTTTAAGGACGCCCTCGTGAAGGCGGAGATCGCCCTCTGTAAGGGCAAGCATTCCTACGACAAAAAGCGCACCATTGCCGAGCGCGACGCAAAACGCGCCCTCGACAGGGAGAGCAAAGAATATTTTAAGTGAGGTTTTACGATGAAAAAGTACAGCCAAGAGACCCTTTGCGTACAGGCGGGCTATCATCCCGAAACGGGCGAGAGCCGCATTCCGCAGATCTGCCAGAGCACGACCTTCTTCTACGGCGAGACGCAGAAGATGGCAGACCTTTTCGACCTCAAATCGGAGGGATTTTTCTATTCCCGTCTCGCCAACCCCACCGTGGAGGCGCTCGAGAAGAAGATCGCCGCCCTCGAGGGGGGCGTGTGCGGGATCGGCTGCGCCTCGGGCATGTCTGCCGTGCTCCTCACGGTGATGACCGTGTGCGGCGCGGGAGACAACGTCGTGTGCGCCTCCGCGATCTACGGCGGGACGTATAACCTGTTCTCCGTCACCCTGCCCAAATTCGGCATCGAGTGCCGCTTCTTCGACCCCGACGCCCCCATCTCCGAGGTGGAGGCGCTCATCGACGGCAAGACCAAGCTCCTCTTCTGCGAGTCCGTCGCCAATCCCGCCATCGTCATTCCCGACTTCGAGGGGCTCGCGGGGATCTGCACAAAGCACGGGCAACACCCTCTCCACTCCCGTCCTCTTCCGCCCCTTTGAGTGGGGAACGAACATCGTCATCCACTCGACGACGAAGTATATCGACGGACACGCCGCGGCGCTCGGCGGCATGATCGTGGACGGCGGGAATTTCAACTTCTCGGGCAACCCCCGCTATCCCTCCTTCAACGAACCCGACGACAGCTACCACGGGCTCGTGTATGCGGAGCAGGCCGTCCCCTTCGGGACCAAGTGCCGCGCCCAGATGATGAGGGACACGGGCGCCATCATGAGCCCGCAGAACGCCTTCCTCACCTTCCTCGGGTGCGATACCCTCGCCCTCCGTATGAAAAAACACTGCGAAAACGCGAAGAAGGTCGCCGCCTATCTCGAAAAGCACCCGAAGATCGAGTGGGTGAGACACTCCTCCCTTCCCGCCGACCCCTATCACGCGCGCGCACAAAAATATATGCCCGAGGGCACGGGCGGCATGATGAGCTTCGGTATCCGCGGCGGCGCCGCCGACTGCGCGCGGTTCATGGAGGCCCTGAAGCTCGTGACGCAGGAGACCCACGTCGCCGACGTGAGGAGCTGCGTCCTCCACCCCGCCTCCACCACCCACCGCCAGCTCTCCGAGCAGGGCCTCAAAGACGCGGGCATCTCCGCCAACCTCGTGCGGCTCTCCGTCGGCATCGAGGACGCAAAGGACATCATCGCCGACCTTCGTCAGGCGCTCGCACGCGTGTAAAAGGAGCAAAATATGCCCATCGTCATCGACCGCGGGATCCCTGCCTTCTCCATTCTCACCGAGGAGAGGATCTTCGTCATCGACAAAGAGCGGGCGACCGCGCAGGACATCCGCCCCATCGAGATCGCCATCCTCAACCTCATGCCCACCAAAAAGGAGACCGAGACGCAGTTTTTGCGCCTCCTCTCCAACTCTCCGCTGCAGGTGAACGTCACCCTCCTCCACACGGGGAGCTACCGCTCCCGCAACGTGGAAGAGAACTATCTCGACCGCTTCTACCGCCCCTTCTCCGAGGTGAAAGGAAGACGGTTCGACGGCATGATCGTGACGGGCGCCCCCGTTGAGGACCTCGATTTCTCCGCCGTCGCCTATTGGAAGGAGTTTGAGGAGATCCTCGACTTCTCGCGGGAGAACGTGACGTCCTCCATTTACATCTGCTGGGGGGCAATGGCGGCGCTCTACCGCTTCTACGGGATCGAAAAGAGGGCCCTCCCGCGCAAACTCTTCGGCGTATTCGCCCACAAAAAGGCACACCCCGAGGAGCACGACCCCCTCATGCGGGGCATTTCGGACGAGTTCCACATGTGCCACTCCCGCCACTCCACCGTCGCCGAGAGCGACCTGAAAAAGGCGGGGCTCCGCGTGCTCGCCTCCTCCCACCGCGCGGGCGCCGCCATCTCCGCGACCCCCGACGACAGACAGATCTTCGTGCTCGGGCACATGGAGTATGACCGCGACACCCTCAAAAAGGAGTATGAACGGGACCTTAAAAAGGGACTTCCCATCGACAGGCCCTTCTGCTACTTTGCCGACAAGACGGACGAGAAGATCGCCATGAATTGGTCGTCCACCGCGAACCTCTTCTACAACAATTGGCTGAACTTCGTGTATCAGACGACCCCCTACCGCCTCGATTGACCGGGGCGGTTTTTTTCGCGGAAAATCTTTGCGCCTTTTTGCGCGAGGGAAGTTGCTCCTATGGGAAACGAAGTCGGCCTGTCCTCATTCCGAACGGAGCGTAAGCGGAGTGAGCGGATCTTAAGATAC
>CANREU010000071.1 GCA_947629725.1 uncultured Clostridia bacterium | reverse complement strand
CCTACCTCTTGCCTCCCCCCTTATACTTGAGGGGGGAGGGTAGGGTGGGGGGTGTGTTCGTTATTCCGAAAGAGAAAGATTCACTCACTCCGCCTTCGGCTCCGTTCGGAATGAGGGGCATGGGTGCGGTGGGTGCCCCCTCCGTGGGAGGGGGGTAGGGGGGTGGGGCGGCAGAAGAGCATGTTTTCCCGTCCCGCTATAAAACACGTCATGTTGAGCTTGTCGAAACATGACCTTATGAGATTCCTCACGTCTGTTCGGAATGACGTAGTAGGATTCGTTCCACGTGCACGCTCCTCCCCCGCGAGAAGCGCGCAAATGTCTCATAAAGCATATGTGCGGCGAGGAAAAGGGGGCAAAAACAATTATAACATGCGTTATATAACATATGTTATAATCAACATACAACATTTTTGTCCCGTTTTGGAGCAAAAAATGGGGTCGGGGGACTTGACGGCTCGGGCGCGAGCGTCTATAATATGGAAGCGAAAGAGGAGGAAAAACCTATGATTTTCCATAAAAAACCGGAAGAGCGCATTTCTTTTGCGGACGGGCTCGCGGCGTGCGCCGCCTACAAAAAGAAGGGGCTCCGCGTCCCTCTCGGCAGGACGGAGGACGGCGAATTTCTCTGTATCGACCTCGCGAAGCAGTTCAACCTGCTCGTCGGCGGCGCGGGCGGCATGGGCAAGAGCGCCCTTCTGCACACGGTCGCCGCGTCTCTCATGAAGCGATACACTCCCGCCGAGGTGCGCCTTCTTTTGTGCGATCCCACGGCGAGCGAGTTCGGCGTGTATGCGCACGCGCCCCACATGCTGGTCGCAGAGCCCGTCACGGAGGATGGGGAGATCCTCGCCGCTCTCCGTTATACGGCGGCGGAAGTTGAGCGCAGGCTCGCCCTCTTTGAGGAGAAGTGCAGGGCGGGGGAGGCGGCGCGCAGCCTCGAGGAGTACAACCCCATCGTCCCCGAAGCGGAGCAATTGCCCCGCCTCGTCGTGGTGCTCGACGGGCTTGAGAGACTCATGCAGACGGCGGGCGGGCAGCTCGCGGAGGCCGTCGCTTCCATCGGGAAAAAGGCGCGCGCGGCGGGCGTTTACCTTCTTGTTTCGACGCGCACCTCCCACACCGAGCGGCACTATCAGGCCCTTTCGGCGCACTTTTCCTCCCGCATTGCCTTCCGCGTCCCGGCGGAAGCGGATTCCTGCGCGCTCGTGCTCGCTGCGGGCGCGGAGAAATTGCGGGTAAGGGGGGAGTTTTTGTATTACGGCGGCACCTCGGAGCCCCCTGTACGGGTGCAGGGGATCTACGTCACGCAAGAGGAGCGGGTCGCCGTCGCCGAAGAGGCGAAAATTACATATGCCGCACGGTTCGACGACGCCGCAGAGCGCGCCATCCGCGGGGCAAGGTGCTGAAAATGGGCGTTTTCGGCGAATTGCGGAGCGCGGAGGACCTCGCCGCCCTCGTGCGCGAGATCGGGTTTCTGCCCTTTTTTCGCGGGGAGATCGCGGGATTTTCCGTCGAGGAGCACACGCCGCCCGAGCTCTGGTGGGGCGGGGAAGTGTGGGGCCCGTGGGAGTGGAAGGGACCCGTCATCCGTCTCGCGCACTGCGCTTACGGCAAGTTCTACCGCGGCAAGGCGGTGTACATTTCGGAGGAGTGGTTCCCCGATTTCGCCAATTTCCGCCGCGACGGCTACGATTTCGATGCCCGCATGGACGAGGGGATCGCGCGCGGGCGAGACGTCCCCATCATGGAGGAACTTTGGAGGGAGCCGAGCCTCCTTTCAAAGGAGCTGAAGCGGCGGGTCTGCTTCACCGAGGAGCGCAAGAAGAATTTCGACGGCTCGCTCACCCACTTGCAGATGCAGGGCTACGTGACGACGGAGGATTTTGAGTACGAGCGTGACCGCCACGGCAAGGAGTACGGCTGGGGGCTCGCCCGCTACACCACGCCCGAGCGGTTTTTTGCGGACTTTTCGGCGCGCGCATACGCACGTGAACCGCAGGCTTCTTATGCCCGCATGGAGGCCTGTCTCACGAAACTTTTGCCTCACGCTTCGCTCTCGCAGATCGGGCGGTTTTTATCCGAAAAATAGCACATGGGGTCGGAAAACTTGATGGTGCGACCTTTGAAAAAGACCAAACGGGGGCGCATTTCTGCCCCCGTTTTTTGTTTGCGTTTTTGCCCCTACGATGAGATTCCTCACGTCTGTTACTTCGCGCTACGCGCTCGTGCGCCGCTCCGCGTCGGGCGGGATGACGCAGAAGGGCGCATGCGCATCCCGCCACGTCATCCCGAGCCTGTCCTGCCGCCCGCAACTGCGGGCGGCAGGACAGGCGAGCGGATCTCACGGTATCCGAAAGAGCGAGATTCACTCCGCCGCGCAAAGCGCGGCGTCGGAATGACGAAGAAGAGAGGCATGCGCCTCTCTTCTTCGTTTCGCGCTTGTCCCCTCGTCCACCCCCCCTTGATCCCCCCGCCGAGGGCAGGGGGGTTTCTTTCTGCGCGCCCCGACTTACGGCCTTTCACCTCCTCCCTCGTTTGAGTGGGGGTTTCCGTCTTCTTGCCGCCTCCCTTATACTTGAGGGGGCGGGTAGGGTGGGGGGTGTCCCCGATTGTCACACAACACCCCCTCAGTCACGCAAGCGTGACAGCTCCCCCAAAAGGTGGAGCCGAGAAAAAGGCGCGCGAGAAGGGTGCGCAATGTAAAAAGTGCAGAGGACGAAAAGGGCGAAAAGGGCGCAAAAAAGGCTTTGTTGATAATGTACGCGCGCGAAAATCGAAAATATAAGCAACTCTTATACTATCCATAAGAAATTCTAATGAATATACGGCGTTTATTCATTTGACAAATGCTGGGGGGGGTATAATAGAATTACATTCATTTATGAGACGCTCTATGCATGAACGCCGCATAACTGTGTAAAACGCGGTATTGAAGGGTCTCGGAAGTGAATGGAATCGAGAAAAAGTGAGGTAAGTTTATGACGAAACGAGGAAAAATTTTCCTTGCCGCGTTCGCCGCTGCGAGCTTGCTCGCGGGGGCGGTCGGTCTCGCGGCATGCGGGGAGACCGAGAAAAAGCCAAACCCCGCGCCCGAAGACCACGAACACGCATACGGCGAGTGGGAGATCACCGCGCCCACGCTGTCCGCGGCGGGCAGTGCGAAGAAAGTCTGTTCGGGCTGCGAAGCGGGAACGGAGGGGCACGAAATTTCCGTCGTCCTTCCCGTTCTCACCGATGAGAGTTACACCAAGTCGGGCGACACGGCGACCTGCGAGTACGGGGGCGAGGCGACCTACTCCGTCACGGTAAACGGCAACACCGTCTCCTTCAAGGGTGCGACGGCGGCGAAGGGTCACGCCTATCACGAGCATGCGGCGGTCGCCGAGACCTGTGAGACGGACGGCAACAAGCTGTATTACACCTGCGACAACTGCACGAAAGTCTTTGACGCGGAGAAAGCCGAATGCGCGCAAAATGCTTGGGTCATCGCAAAGCACCACGTCTATGAGGAGCACGCGGCAATTGCCGAGACCTGCACGACGGACGGCAACACGAAGTACTACACCTGTAAGAACTGCACGAAGGTCTTTGACGAGAACCAAGCCGAGTGCGCGCAAGATGCTTGGGTCATCGCAAAGCACCACGTCTTTGAGGAGCACGCGGCGACCGAGGCGACCTGCGCTGCGGCGGGCAACAAGAAGTACTACTCCTGCGAGAACTGCCCGAAGTACTTCGACGAAGACAAGGAGGAGTGCGAAGAAAATGCGTGGGTGCTCCCGAAGTTGTCGCACGTCTACACCGAATGGGAAGTCGAAGTTCCCACCGCAAGCAAGCCGGGCAGCGCGAAAAAGACCTGCACGAAGTGCGAGGCGAGCATCCCGGGGCACACCGTCGAGCTCGTCCTTCCCGCCCTCACGGCGGAGAACATCGAGCAGCAGTACAGGGTCGACCACACCAAGCCCGCAACGCGGCAGGAGAGCGGCGTCGACACCTATACTTACGAGGAGGACGGGGAGAGCGTCTCCTTTGAAAAGAGCGTCGCCTTTGTCACCCCCGCCTTGCAGATCGGCGAAAACACCATCGAAATCACCGATAACGATTCGGCAATCGACGTCTACACCCTCAGCGTGGCGGATACGGGGTTGCGGTTCGATTTTACCTTCAAAGAGGAAGAGATCACCGCGCTCGGGCTTGTCACGGTTTGGGCAGACGGTACCGTAAACAAGGAAGGTGCGCATACGGGCGGGACCAAGATTTTCGACTCCGCGGACGGGAGATATTCGGTCATCAGCGATATTACGAGGGGGACGCACAAGCTCTACTTCTCGGCGAGCTCGAAGGGAACCTTCACCGTCACGATCGCACAGCACGTCCTCACCGAGGAAGAGAAGAAATTGTCGCCCACTAATCACGTATGGCTCAAGATTCCCGCAGATATGCAGACCATATCTTTGGAGATCGGGAGCGAGGTGGAGCCCGGTTGGTATGCTCTCATTCCGAAGGGCGGCGACATCACGAGTTCTTTGATGGGGAACAGACGCGCGATCGTCACGATCAACGGCGAAAAACTTGCCGGTGTCCCGAAAGGCGGAAGCAGGTTACCCATTGAGGACGGCTATTTGCAGCCGGGAAGGAGCAACGTGCAGATGCCGTATAGACACAGCTTCACCATTTATGCCTATCTCAAGGCGGGCGATGTCCTCACCTTCCAAGATCCCGACGGTTGGGGATACGAACTCGATTACTACATGGAAGTGCATGAACACGGTGATACCGCCGTATGGACGGTCGACAAAAAACCCACCGAGAGCGCGACGGGCCGTGCGACGACGGGGAAGTCGGAGTGTTGTAATAGTTACGGCATTCCCGAGCTTATCATCCTCCCCGTGCTCGGCGATGAGAGCTACGTTGTGGAAGGCAACAAGTACACCTATACGGCGGGCAGCGTGACGATTGAGTTTACGGTGTAATCAAAATACGCTCATACAACTCCACTAAAAGAGAGCCCGCGGGGAGAAATTCCCGCGGGTTCTCTTTTTCGCGCGCTTTTTTGCCCTACACTAACCGTGCGGCCCTCTGCGCTGCCTCTATTTCTCGCCCTCCCCCTGCGTCAGGGGGAGGGGTAGGGGAGGGGGGTGGCAGAACACCTTTTCCTCATACCGAGCGTAGCGAGTGTATCTTGCAAGATTCACTCGCCCTCTGTGAGGGCTCGGAATGAGGAGAAACCTGCCCTCGCCCCACCCCCTTGCCCACCCCTTGAGGGGTGGGTGGCTCGCCGCTTTGCGGCGAGACGGAAGGGGTGTTGTTGGGAATGGAGAACACCCCCTCACCGCCGTAAAGGGCACGGCGGAGCTCCCCCTCAAGGGGGCGCCGAGAAGAGGGCGCGCGCCGCATATCCCGAGCGTGCCCTCGCCCTCCTTTGGGGGACGAGGGGTAGGGGTGGGGGTTGCCCTCGATATTCCGCAAACACCCCCTCACCGCCGTAAAGGGCACGGCGGAGCTCCCCCTCAAGGGGGCGCCAAGAAAATGGCGGCGCGCCGCATATCCCGAGCGTGCCCTCGCCCTCCTTTGAGGGGGGAGGGCAGGGTAGGGGGTGGAAGGAAAGAGCGAGATTCCTCACGTCCGTTCGGAATGACGTAGTAGGGCGGTTCGGAATGACGCAGAAGAGCGGCTCAAAAGGCGGGCCGTCAAGAAAGGAGAAGGGCGGTGAAAACCCCTTGCATTTTCTGCGGCGCCGTGCTATAATAGGGCGAATGCAAATCATGGAGGATGTTATGTCAGACAAAAAACAGAGCAGCGGCCAAAAGCTCCTTAAAGAGCTGGCCTACAAGAAGCAAAACTACTACGAGGTCGCAGACGCCGCCGAGAGGAAGGCGATCTTCGACTATGCGAAGGGCTACATGAAGTTTCTCGACGCCGCCAAAACGGAGCGCGAGGCGTGCGAGTGCGCCGTAAACTATGCAAAGGAGCGCGGCTTCACCGAGTACCGCTTCGGCGATAAATTGCAGGCAGGGGATAAAAAATACTTTGTAAATCGCGGCAAGTCGGTCGTCGTCTTCCGCGTGGGTACGAAAAACCCCGAAGAGGACGGTTTCCGCGTCATCGCCTCCCATATCGACGCGCCCCGTATCGACCTCAAGCAGGTCCCCCTCTATGAGGACGGAGGCATGGCGTTTTTCAAGACCCATTACTACGGCGGCATCAAGAAGTATCAATGGACGGCGATCCCCCTCGCCCTGCACGGGGCGGTCGTTTTGAAGGACGGGAAGAAGGTGGACATCCGCATCGGCGAGGAGCCGACGGACCCCGTCTTCTACATCACCGACCTTTTGCCCCACCTCGGAAACGAGCAGATGGCGGGCAAGGCGGCGCGGATCATCGAGGGCGAACAGCTCAACGTGCTCGTCGGCGGGCTGCCCTATGACGACGGGGACGTCTCCGAAAAGATCAAGCTCTCCGTCCTCTCCCTTCTCCACAAGAAATACGGCGTGACGGAGGAGGACTTCCTCTCCGCCGAGATCTCCGCCGTACCCGCCTTCCCCGCGCGCGACGTGGGGCTCGACCGCGCCCTCATCGGCGCCTACGGGCACGACGACAGGGTGTGCGCCTATCCCGCGCTCACGGCGGTCGCCGACAACGGGAGCGAGCACACCGTGCTCGCGATGCTCGTCGACAAGGAGGAGATCGGCAGCGAGGGCACCACGGGCATGCAGTGCAAGGTGTATGAGGACCTCATGGAGGAGATCGCCCTCGCGCTCGGCGCGAACTTCCGCAAGGTGCGCTTTGCCTCCAAGTGCCTCTCTTCGGACGTGACGGCGGCATACGACCCCAACTTTGCGGGCGTCTACGAAAAGAGCAACTCCGCCCTTCTCTCCTGCGGCACGGCGATGTGCAAGTTTACGGGCTCCCGCGGCAAGAGCGGCTCTTCGGACGCTTCCGCCGAATTCGTGGGGGAGGTGCGCAAAATGTTCGCGGAGGAGGGGGTCGTGTGGCAGACCGCCGAGCTCGGCAAGGTGGACGCGGGCGGCGGCGGCACGGTAGCGAAATTCCTCGCCAACCTCAATATCGACACGGTGGATCTGGGGGTGCCCGTCATCTCCATGCACGCGCCGTGGGAGGTCGTCTCGAAGGCGGACGTCTACAGCAACTACAAGGCATTCCTTGCCTTCATGAAGTAAATAGAAAAAAAGAAATGCGCCCCGCGGCAAGAGCCGCGGGGCGCCGTTTTATTCAAAAAAACTGTGAGGGCTTTTTTTGTTGCGGCCTACCGAAGCGGAAACGCGACAGGTGACTCCGACAAAGCTACCTTATGGCACACGCACGGCACCGTTTAGTGCTGCTGTATCCCTACCCTGACACGGTTCGCGGACGCG
>CANREU010000070.1 GCA_947629725.1 uncultured Clostridia bacterium | reverse complement strand
TTGAGGGCGCCGATGTTGCCGAAGGCGTGGTTTTCGGCATTCTCGCGGATACAGCAGGTGTTGAAGACGATGATGTCCGCCTCCCCGATCTCCCCCGCTTCGGCATAGCCCGCGCCGCGCAGGATCCCCGCGATCTTCTCCGATTCGTGGAGATTCATCTGACAGCCGTAAGTGACGATGTGATACTTCATAGCGCGGAAAACACCTCTCCGATCTTCTCGTGCAGGACGAGTTCGCACGCCCCGTCGAGCGGGGTCGGGTCGCGGTTGATGAGCACGAGGTGCTTGCCGCGGAAGTAGTTCAAAAATCCCGCCGCGGGGTACACGGTGAGGGAAGTCCCCGCGACGATGAGGGTATCGGCCTGTGCGATCGCACGCACCGCCCCCTCGACGACCTCCTCATTCAGGGGCTCGCCGTAGAGGACGACGTCGGGCTTCACGATCCCCCCGCAGGAGCAGCGCGGCACCCCCGTGCCCGCCGCGATCTCCTCCGCCGAGAAAAATTTACGGCAGCGGGTGCAGTAGTTTCTATGCACGCTCCCGTGGAGTTCATACACCTTTTTGCTCCCCGCCTTCTGGTGGAGCCCGTCGATGTTTTGGGTGACGACGGCGGTAAGGGTCCCCTTCTCCTCCCATTCGGCGAGCTTTCTGTGGGCGGCGTTGGGCTGTGCCCAAAGCGGGAGCATCTTGTCGCGGTAGAAACGGTAGAACCCCTCGGGATCCGAGCGGAAGTAGTCCGCACTCAAAATGACCTCGGGGGGAACGTCGTACTTCTGATGATAGAGCCCGTCCTGCGAGCGGAAATCGGGGATGCCGCTCTCCGTCGAAACGCCGGCTCCTCCGAAAAACACCATTTTGCGGCTTGAATTCACGATCTCGCGTAAGTTCACGGTGCACCTCCTTCTTGGATTATATCATAATCCAAGCATTTTTTCAACAAATCCGCGGGACTTCGGGAAAAAATTGTGAAAATTACGGATACTGTCTGCGATGAAACACGCACTTATTGCGCTCTCCGCGGTCTTCGGAACGGCGCTCCTGCTTCTGTTCGGGCTCGTCGCCGCCTACTTCGGCGTGACGGCGGGCGTGCGGCTCGACCCCGCAAAACTCTCCCTCGACACCGCCTGCATCCGCCTGTACGACGGGAACGGCGATCCCATCGAGACCGCCGCGGGCAAGCGGGACGTCTCCTACGAAACCCTCCCCCGCTATCTCCCCCGCGCCTTTGTCGCCGTGGAGGACAAGCGGTTCTTCTCCCACCGCGGGTTCGACGTCCGCCGTATCGGCAAGGCGATGCTCAAAAATCTCGCGTCCTTCTCCTTCCGCGAGGGCCCCTCGACCATCTCCCAGCAGCTCGTGAAGAACACCCACCTCACGGGCGAAAAGACGATCGCGCGCAAGCTGCGGGAGTTCAAACTCACCCTCGCGCTCGAGAGGCGCTACACGAAGGAGGAGATCCTCGCCCTCTACCTCAACTCCATCTACTTCGGGCACAGCGCCTTCGGGATCGAGCGCGCCGCCCGCTTCTATTTCGGGAAGGACGCGGAGCGCCTCACCCCCGCCGAGAGTGCCATGCTCGCCGCGCTCGTAAAGTCTCCCAACCGCTATTCTCCCTTCAAAAATGCGGAAAAATGCCTCGGGAGGCGCAATTACGTGCTTTCCCTCATGCGGGAGCAGGGGGCGATCACGGAGGAGGAATACGCCGCCGCGGTCGAGGAGCCGATTCCCTCCGCGCCCGCCGGAGAGGAGCATGCAAACGCCTACATCGAGCTCGTGTTCGAGGAGCTCTCGGAGCTCTTTCCCGACCTCGGCGCGGGAGGATTCGGCGACCTTACCGTACACACCTTCCTCGATCCCGTCCTCCAGGAAGCGGCGGAAAAGACAAGCGCCGATTCGGACTATTGCGCCCTCGTCGTCGACGCCGTCCGCCGCGCCGTGCGCGCGCTTTCCTGCTCTCTTCCCTCTCCGCCCGCGCGGCTCCCCGCCTCCACGCTGAAGCCCCTCCTTGTGTACGCGCCCGCCGTGGAGCGCGACCTCATCTCCCCCGCGACCCCCGTCCTCGACGAGAAGACGGACTTCGGCGGCTACTCCCCCTCCGATTTCGGCGGGACTTGCGGCGGCTACATGAGCACGCGCTATGCCCTCGCCCACAGCGTAAACATCCCCGCCGTGAAGATCCTCAACTCCCTCGGGGTGGACGAAGGGTGCGGATTCCTCGAAAAAATGGGGCTCTCTGTCCCGAAGGACGACCGCTCCCTCGCCCTTGCCCTCGGCGGCATGCGGGAGGGCTTCCCCCTTCCCAAGCTCGCGGACGGATATGCGACCCTCGCGAGCGGCGGGACCTACGCCCCCTCCTCGGCGATCTCCTCCGTGGAGGACGGGGATGGGCATGTTCTCTACTCCTTCCGCCCCGCTCCGCGCCGCGTGTTCTCCGAGGAGACCTGCTTTCTGATCGGCGACATGCTGCAGACGGCGGCGACGGAGGGCACCGCAAAGGCACTCAAAAACCTCCCCTATCCCGTCGCGGCGAAGACGGGGACGGGCGAAAACGGAAGGGGCGGAAACACCGACGCCTACACCGTGGCCTACACGCGGGACAGCGTCGTGGCGGTGTGGATGGGTAACCGCGACTGCTCTCCGATCGGGGCGATGGGCGGAGGGGCTCCCGCGCGGGAGGCGGAACGCCTCTTAAGAGAGGTCTTCAAAGAGGGCGCGCCCGCCCCCTTCCCCTCTTGCGACGGAGTGGAAAAGGTCCTCCTCGACCGCGAGGAATACGAGAAAAATCACCTGCTCCTTCTTGCAGATCCCTCCTCTCCTCCCGCGACGACCCTCCCCGAGCTCTTCAAGCGCTCCGCCCTCCCGACGGGCAAAAGCGAGCGTTTTTCCCGTCCGACCATTCAAATCCCGACGATAACTGTGAGAAATTGCGCGGTTTGCATAGTACTATGTCACGCAGACTATTACGATTATGAGATAAAAAGATACGGCGACGGGAAAACCGTCACCGTATACAGCGGAAAGTACCGCGAGAAAATTTTCGATAATTCCGTTCGGGCGGGAGGCGAATACCGCTACTCGGTCACTCCCCTCTACAAAGGGACAAGGGGGGCGACGGTGGAACTTCCCGCCGTGCACATTCCCGAAGGGAACGCGCCGCCCGAGGATTGGTGGTCAGAGTGAGAGCCGCTCCCTCGTCTCCAGTGCCTCGGAGAGAAGCGCCTCAACGTCGAGCTTTTGCTCCTCCTCTTCGATGAAGGAGAGATCGGGCTTTATGGCGGGGAACTCGGGGAGGAACACCGTGCAGCAGTCCTCGTAGGGAAGGACGGAGGTCTCGTATGTCCCGATGGTGCGGGCGCGGGCGATGATCTCCTCCTTGTCGAACCCGATGAGGGGGCGCAGCACGGGGAGGGTGACGACCGCGTTGGAGGAGGCGAGCCCCTCCATCGTCTGGCTCGCGACCTGCCCGAGGCTCTCCCCCGTGACGAGCGCCTTCGCCCCTCTCGCCTTCGCGATCCGCTCCGCAATGCGGAACATGAAGCGGCGGAGAAGGGTCACGTTGAGTTCGGGGGCGCACTTCTTGTGGATCTCCTCCTGAATGTGGGTGACGCTCACCGTCGTGAGGGTCGCGGAGAGGGAGTAGCGGGCAAGGATGCGGGAAAGCTCCACAACCTTCTCCTTCGCTCCCTCGCTCGTGTAGGGATAGCTGTGGAAGTGCAGAAGCTCCGTCTCCATCCCCCGCTTTGCCATCATGTACCCCGCGACGGGCGAATCGATGCCGCCCGAGATGAGGAGCACTCCCTTGCCCGCCGTCCCGACGGGCATTCCCCCGGGGCCCTTTTCAAAGGCGGAGAAGACGAGCGCCTTCCCCCCCTCGCGGATGTCGATATACACGGTGGACTGCGGCGCGTGCACGTCCACGCGGAGGGCGGGCCTGTCGGAAAGGAGCCTTCCGCCGATGTGCGCGTTGATCTCCATGGAGGTCATGGGATAGCCCTTGTTGCCGCGGTGGGTATCCACCTTGAAGGTCCCGCTCTCGGGGGCGACAAGGAGCGCCGCGCGGTACACCTCGCCGATGTCGCTCTCCGTCAAAAGCCCCACCGAATAGGAATACACGCCGAACACGCGGGAAATGCGCCGCGTGACCTCCTCCTCCATCCCCTCGGGGAATTTTTCCACGAGGTACCGCCCGCTCGTGCGGTGCAGTTCGTGGCGGAGCCCTTTGAGGCTCTTTTCAAGGTTTACGGTGAACGTCCGTTCGAAGTAGCCGCGGTTCTTTCCCTTCAAATGGATCTCCGCGTAGCGGATGATGACGACTTTTTCCATCAGATCTTCCTCCGGAATTCGGATATGACTTCGTTTACGGCGCGGGAAGCGGCGAGCGCCTCCTCTTCGGTGTTCTGCGGGGAAAAACTTAAGCGGAGGACGCCGTCGAGCACGCGCTCGGGATAGCCGCAGGCGGAGAGCACGCGGCTGAAACGGCTCTTGGAGGAGCAGGCGCTCCCCGTGCCGACGACCACCCCGCGCTCCCAGAGCATGCGTTGGAGCACCTCCCCGCGCAGCCCCTCCGCCGCAAGGGTGAGAATGTAGGGCGAGCCCTCCTCGGGAGAGAGGATGAGGACGTTTTCAAGAGCCCCGCGGACCATTTCATTGAGACGGCGGACATGCGGCAGGTGCTCCTCCGCGTTCCCCCACTCCGCCGCGGCGCGGGCGAAGGCGACGATCCCGAACACGTTTTCGGTGCCGCTGCGAAGTCCCCTTTCCTGCCCGCCGCCGAAGACGAGGGGGCGAAGGGCAAGCTGCTTTTTCTTTACGAGCGCGCCCGTGCCCTTCAGCCCACCGATCTTGTGCGCGCTCACCGAGTAGAGGTCCACCGCCCCTGAAAGACGGTAGGGAATTTTTCCGAACGCCTGCACGCCGTCGCTGTGAAAAATGGCAGATGGGGTGCGCTTTTTCACCTCTTTCGCGATTTTTTCGATGTCGTTGACGGCGCCCGTCTCATTGTTGACGTGCATCACGGAGACAAAGGAAGTGCGCTCGTCCACAAGCTCCAAAAGGGCCTCGATGTTTACGCTGCCGTCGCGGTTCAAGGGGGCGAAGCGGGGCTCGACGCCGCGGTTTTTGAGTTCGCGGAAGCTCTCGTAGACCGCCGCATGCTCCCCCGCCGTCGTCACCGCATTGCCACGGCGGGCGCACGAAAAGATCGCCTGCCCGTCCGCCTCGGTGCCGCAGGAGGTGAACACGAGCTCGTAGGTCTCCCCGTCCGCAAGGCGGGACAGGAGCCCGGCGCGCGCCTTCTCCAATTCGCCGCGCACGGCAAACCCTCCGCCGTAAAGTGCGGAGGGATTGAAGTATTCTTCCCTTAAAAATGTTTCCGCATAGGCGACCGCACCCGCAGCGGGACGGGTCGTCGCGGCGTTATCGAGATAGATCATTTCCGCTCCAGCTTGGTCCTTCCCGCGGCGGGCACGATAAATTCAAGGAGAGTTTCCCGCGCCTCGAGCACGTAGACCGTCTTCCCCGTCACCGCGGAGGAATAGACGATGTAGAGAAACGTCTTCCCCTCGGCGGGTTCGCGGTTGGAGGTGAGGACCTTGACCTGCTTGCGGCTGAGCCCCGCGATCGCGCGGTCGTAGGAGTCGCTCTCCGCCCACCCGATCGCCATCATCCGCTCCGCCTCCAGCGTTACGAGGTGCTTGCGCCTCTTCCCGTTGAATACCTTCGTGATGCGGAGCTCGTCCTCCACGAAAGTGTAGTCGTAACTCAAATTGAACCGCCGTTTCAGGAAGAAGAAGGCGACGCCGATCCCGATGAGAGAGGCGGCAAGCCCGAACCAAATGACGCAGAGGATGGCAAGCGACCAGCCCGTGGCGGGCTCATCCCCGCTCGTCCACATCGCGATCGCATTGAAAGAAAAGGAGAGATGGAGCCCCGCGAGTATGAAAAAGATGATGCTCGTGATATGGAAAACCATATAGATCTTCGCTTCCTTGCCGGCGCGCGTCGAGACGGCGCTCTCTTCATAAAACGCTTCTTTCTGCATCAGAATTCCACCTTCCCTTCATAGACTTTTTCGACGTTGCCCGTGAGGGTGACGCTGCCGTCCGAAGAATAGTGCACGATGAGGTCGCCCCCCTTGAGTTTCACGGTGATGTCGGTATCCGCGTCACAGTAGCCGTTGAGCACGCAGGCGACGGCGGCCGCCGCCGCGCCCGTTCCGCACGCCCAAGTCTCGCCGTTCCCCCTCTCCCACACCCTCATTTTGATGGTGGACGGGTTGACGACGCGCACGAATTCCACGTTGGTGCGCTGCGGGAAGTATTTGCTGTTCTCGATCTTGGGTCCGAGCGTCTTTACGGGCACGTCGTCCACCTTGTCGCAGAAGATGACGCAGTGCGGGTTGCCGAGATTGACGAGGGTGACGCGGTATTCCTTGCCGCCGATCTCCATCGGGTGCCCCACGATCCTGTCCCCCTTCCACACCGAGGGGATCTTTTCGCCCGAAAACTCCGCCTTGCCGAGATCGACCGAGGCGCTCGTGACGACGCCGCCGAAGGAATAGACGCTCACCTCCTTCACGCCGCTCATCGTCTCGATCGTCATGCGCTCGGAGCGGACGAAGCCGTTCTCATAGAGGTATTTCGCGACGCAGCGGATGGCGTTGCCCGCGATCATCCCCTCCGAACCGTCCTGATTGAAGATGCGCATCTTCGCATCCGCAACTTCCGACTTTTCGATGAGGACGATCCCGTCGCCGCCGATCCCGTAGTGGCGGTCGACAAAGTTGATCGCGAGCGACTCGGGGCAGGTAATTTCGCCCCCCATGTCGTCAAAATAGATGTAGTCGTTGCCGCAGGACTGCATCTTCGCGAAGTGCAGCTCCGTCTTCTTTTTGCGCAAATTGTTGATGTTCACGAGCTCGGTGTTATACTCGGTGAACTTGCTCGCGATGATGTCGCACAGGGCGTTCGCCGTGTCAAGGGAGGTGAGGACGGTGATCCCGAGCAGGATCGCGTGGTGATGGAGCTCGATGTAGTCGGCAATGCTGTCGACGTCCGTCTTGCCCGTGTAGATCACATAGTCGATCTTCCCCTCGTCCATGAGGCGGGAGACCTGCTTCGTCGCCTTCAGCCGCTCGACGACGGTCACGTCGACGCCGAGGGCGGAGATGACCTTCGCGGTGCCCGCCGTCGCATAGAGGTTGCAGCCGAGGTCGGCGAACTTCTTCGCGATGGAGACGAGCTCGAATTTATCCTGATCGTTGACGGTGAAGTACACCCCGACGGGCTTCTCCTTCGTGGGGTGGCACATCTTGAAGCCCGCCGAAACGAGCCCCTTGAAGAGCGCCTCCTCGATGGTCTTGCCGATCCCCAAGACCTCCCCCGTCGACTTCATTTCGGGGCCGAGCTGGGAGTTGACGTCGTTGAGTTTCTCGAAGGAGAACACGGGCACTTTCACGGCAACATAGGGCGAATTGGGATAGAGCCCCGTGCCGTAGCCGAGACGGCGGAGCTTGGCGCCCGCCATGATCTTCGTCGCGAGTTCCACCATCGGGACCCCCGTCACCTTCGAGATATAAGGGATGGTACGGGAGGCACGCGGG
>CANREU010000069.1 GCA_947629725.1 uncultured Clostridia bacterium | reverse complement strand
TGTGAGGCGGGTGAGAAATTCGGGGGTCGGCGTGCCGTCGTCCGCCGTGTAGAGCGGGATGAGAGACTTATCGTAGACGGGCGAGCCGTTGTCCTTGAGGTCGAAGGGAGTATCGGTGTCGGAGACCTTGTTCGCGATGGCGCGGGTGTTGGCGATCGCCTCGGGGAGTTCGGGGAAGAGCGCCGCCATCTCGTCCCCCGACTTGAAGTAGAGCTCGTGGGAGTTCATCTTCATGCGGGCGGGATCGTCGAGCGTCTTCTTCATCTGGATGCACATGAGGACGTCCTGCATCTCCCAGTCCTCCTTGCGGAGGTAGTGGACGTCGTTGGTGGCGACGAGCCCGATCCCCGTCTCGCGGGAGAGACGGACGATCTGCGGAAGGATCTGCTTCTGCTCGGGGAGGCCGTGGTCCTGTATCTCGAGGTAGAAATCCTCCCCGAAGAGCCCCTTCATATAGAGGGCGAACTCCTTCGCCTTCGCGTATTCCCCCGCAAGAAGGAGGCGGGGGATCCTCCCCGCAAGGCAGGCGGAAAGGCAGATGACCCCCTCCGTGTGCTCCTTCAATACGGTGTAGTCGATGCGGGGACGGTAGTAGTAGCCGTCGACAAAAGCGAGGGAGTCGAGCTGGACGAGGTTGATATACCCCCTCTTGTTCTTGGCGAGGAGGATGAGGTGGTCGGCGTGCTGGTCGACATGCTCGCGGTAGTCGTCCACCGCGTAAAATTCGCAGCCGATGATGTACTTTATACCGTTCTTTTTGCACTGCTCGGCGAAGTGGAGGGTGGCGTACATGTTGCCGTGGTCGGTGATCGCCACGGTATCCACCCCGTTTTTCGCGCAGTAGTCGACGAGCTCGTCGACCTTGCATGCGCCGTCGAGCAGGCTGTATTCGGTGTGAAGGTGCAGATGGACGAAATCGGTCATTCTTCTCTCCCGTAAGATTCGGTTTCCCCGCGCGTGCCGAGGAGTTTGCGCATGCGGTGGTTGAGGCAGCTCTTCGTGATCCCGAGAAGGGCCGCGAGTTCGGAAAGGGACAGGGCGGGATGGGCGATCCGCGCCTCCGCCGTCTCCCTCAACGGCGCGGGCAGCGCGGAAAATCTACCCTGCTTTTTCAATTCTTCGATGGCGACGACTTGCGCCGCGCTTGCGATCGCCGCGCGGTCGGCATTGCCTGCCGTGCAGTTCTCCACGCGGTTGCGGTTGTTGCTCTCCTCCCGCTCCTCGGCGACCGTTTCGAGCCGCCGCAGGGCGGAATTTGCCCCCGCAACGGCGAGGAAGTCCGCGATCGCCTCGCGGCTCTTGATGTAGACGACCGCCTTATCCCCCCGCATGAGGACGCCCGAGAGCACCTGTTCCTCCTCCAGGAGGTCGCGGAACGACTCCGCCTCCTCTCTCCCGCGGAAGACGATCCCGAGGTGGTAGCCCGTCTTCTTTCCCTCGCGGGGAAGGGTGCAGCTCCCGCCGCAGAGGAAGGCTCCCCGCAGGTAGGTGCGGCGGCAGCAGCCGTCGAGCCCGTAGGAGGGCGGAAGGGCGGCGATCTCCTTCGAGAGTTCCTCCCCTCTCCCGCCGCGGCAGGAGAAGGTGAGCTTGTCCTTCCCGTGTTTGGGGTCGCGCACGGCCTCCGCGACGGTCATACGGACGCCGAGGCTCTCCGCCGCGCCGAGAAGGTATTCCGCGCTCCGCTCGTTCTCGCTCGTAAAAAAGAAGCCGTCCCCCCCGGGGAAGAGCCCCCCGCCCGTGTCGGCGGCGGCACAGAGCAGCGCGAGAAGACAGCACTTTTTTTCGGGCAGGGACCTCAACAGATCCCGCTTGATCTCCCCCGTAAAGTTCATTTCTTCTCCTTACATCCGCTCTTTGAACGCCGCAAAACGGAAAACGGGGAGTTTTCCGTCGATATTGTCGATCCTGTCGGGCGGAACGCCGACCCGCCCGATCTGCTCCGCCGCGAGCTTTTCGTCGCCGATCCGCGCGACGGCGTGCGCGTCCGAATTGATGAGAAAGCGCACCTCCGTCTTCTGCACGATGTCCGAGAGCTCGTCGTCCGAGAGGTGAGGCTTTTTGGAACTGATCTCAAGATAGGTGCCGTAGTCCGCACAGCACTTGGCAACCTCGAGCGCGTCGGCAAAGCAGAGGTAGTTGAGGTGGGTGACGATGTCCACGGGGTTCCTTTTCACCGTGTTCACGAAGGCTTTCGTCGTCTCCTTGATATAGGAAGCGGAGGGCTTTACGTGGAAGTAGCTGCGCATCCAGCCCCCCCAGCCGAGCTTGCGGTCGGAAAAATGCTCGTAGCGGATGACGACGTGGATCCCCGCGAGGTACAGATCGAAGTTCTCGTAGTCCTTCTCGGTGTAGTCGCACAGCCCCGAAACGCCGCGGATGTTGTTCTCCATCCCGCGGAGGACGCGCACTTTCGCCGTCTTCTTCGCCTCTTCGATCTCCGAAAGCCACTTCTCCGTCTCTGCCCGCTTGATGCCGCGGAACCGGTGGGAATAACCGTGTTCGGTGATGGCGAGCTCCTTGAGCCCGAGCTCGTCCGCCCGCGCGACGTTCTCCGCCACGGTGTTTTTCCCGTCCGAATAGACGGTGTGGGTGTGATAATCTGCTGTAAGTACCATAAGAATTTCCTATGTATGTTCCGCGCGGAAACGGCGGATCTCCTCTCTCAACAGGATGCCCGTCTTGCGGCGCACTTCCTCTTTCACAAAGTCTGCGAGCGCGGCGACGTCCGAAGCCGTTCCCCCCTCGTTCAGGATGAAATTCGCGTGGACGTTTGAGACGGACGCGCCGCCGAAACGGGCGCCCTTGAGGCCGCAGCACTCGATGAGTTTTCCCGCGGGGCACTCGGGCGGGTTGACGAACACGCACCCCATGCTCCGCCCGTGCGGGAGCTCTTTTCGCTTGCCGCGGTATTCCGCAAGCGTTCGCCGGATGGTTTCGGGGTCGCCCTCCGTCCCCCGCATGCGGACGGAGACGATCGCGGTCTTCCCCGTAAAAATGCTCTCCTTCTCCCCGAAGGCGCAATCTTTTGCTTTAAGGAGGACGGGCTCCCCTTCCGCGACCGCCTCGACCTCCTCCACAAGGTCGGCAAAGTGCCGGGCGGGAACGCCCGCGTTCATCGCCGTACCCCCGCCCACCGTCGTCGGAATGCCCGTAAAGGGCTCGAAGCCCGAAAGGAGCTCTTTTTCCGCAAAGCGGAGGAGGGCGCCTCCCGTGACGCCTGCGGCGGCGACAACGGAGCTTTTCTCGCGGCGGAGGCTCTGCATGCGGGAAAACCGCACGACGGCACCATCGAAGCGCTCCTCTGCGGGGAGAACGTTTGCCCCCGCACCCAAGAGAAAATACGGGATCTTTTCCTGTTTCAGCACCCGAAAGAGGGTGAGAAGTTCCTCCTTCGAGGCGGGAAAGACCGCGGCGGCCGCCCGTCCCCCGCAGCCGATCGTCGTGTGGCGGGAGAAGTCGAACTCCCTTTCCATCCCGAGGGCGGGCAGGCGGGCTCTCAAAAGCGCGAAAATACCCAAAATAACGTTCCTCTCATTCTATCACATTTTTCTCCCGATTTCAAATACTTTTCAAATATTTATCGAGATTTTTTCTGTCCGCGCCCGCGAGGGCGTCCGCACGCAGTTTCGCGAGCGCATCGGAGGAGGCGAACACGCTCACCGTCCGCCCCGAAGCCCCCTCGACGGGCAGCATCCCGATCTCCCCGAGGCTGTCTTGCGTGCGCGCCGAGAGGAGCTCGGAGAGAAGGGCGAGCGCGTCGTCCGCCTTCTCCGCATTCAGAACGGAATAATACTGATAGAGGTCGCAATACTCCCCCGCCTCTTTTCGGTAGACCGCCGTCCCCCGCGCCGCAAAGCGGCATTCGTCCCGCTGGGTGCCGAAGAGATAGCGGTATTGCCCGCTCAAAAAGCCCGAGTAGGCGGCGAGAGACTCCCGCTCCTCCCCTTCGATTCCCGTGTAGCGCGCGGCGAGAACGCATAGATTGCTCCCGCCGGCGGAGACCGCCGTCTTCCCCTCCTCCGAAAAATCGTCCGTAAGCGAGAAGAGGGAATACCTGCCGCGGCACCACGGATAGGCGAGACATCCGCCCTCCGTCTCTCCGCCCCCGAAGGAGAACGGAAGCGGGCGGCTCTTTTCGGCGAAGACGGAGAGCCCCACGCCGAAGGAGAGCGCGTCGGGCGAGCTGCCCGCAAGACAGGCCGCCTCCGCCCCTTCCGCCGTGTAGGAGGAGACGAGGTAATAAACCCCCTTGTTCTTTTCCTCCGCCCTACGGGCGGCCCTCTTCAGAAAGGCGGTGCGCGACCCCTTTCCCCCCTCGAAGGTATCGACGTTCCACACCGTGACGACCCGCTTCTCTTCCCCCCTCCTCTCCCTCTTCTTCGGGTAGAAAAAGAGCGCAAGAAGAAGCGCGAGGATGAGAAGGAAGGGCAGAAGGCGGAAGAGGAAGTTCAGGCTTCGTTTCATACGCACTATTGTATGCGCAAAAGGGGGCGCAAATACCGCGCGGAAGGCCAAGAAGAGGCGCAACCGCTTGCGCCCCTCCCCGCGTTTCCGGGGCGTTTCCGCCCGTGAAACGATATATGGGAAAGCGGATCTCTCCGCTGACCGCAGTTTGCGCAGCGCGCTGCCCGTCTATACGAAAAAAAGAGAGCCGAAGCCCTCTTTTTCCCTCTTCAATCGCGATGGCGGAAGCTGTCGCAGCAGGTGCACTTTCCGGAATCGCAGGTGCAGTCGTTGCCGACGTGGATCTTGTCGAGCGAGCAGGCCATGCCGTCGCAGTTGAATTTGCACTCGGTCACCCCGCAGGTGACGCCGCAGTTTCTTTCCCGTTCCATAGTCTACCTCCTGCCCGCAGTATGCCTCTTTTTTCGGAAATTATCGAAACCGCCTTGACAAACGGCGCGCCGCCCTGTAAAATAGAGGAAAAGGAGACAGTTATGAAAGTCATTCTCAAAGCGGACGTAAAGGGCAGCGGCAAGAAGGGCGAAGTCATCGAAGTATCCGACGGATACGCGAAGAACTTCCTCCTCAAAAAGGGGCTGGCAGAGATCGCCACCGCGGGCGGGATCAACGAGGCGCACCAGAAGCGCACCGCCGAACAGTATCACAAGGAAGAGAGCGAGAAGGCGCTCAAAGCCCTCGCCGCGGAGCTGAAGGGCAAGAAAGTGACCGTCGCCATCCGCGCGGGCGAAAACGGCAAGGTGTTCGGCTCGGTGACGACGGCGCAGATCGCCGCGGCCCTTTCCGAACTCGGATATGAGGTCGACAAGAAGAAGATCGCGGTGAAAGAGCCCATTAAAACGATCGGCACCGCCGAAGCGGAGGTCCGCCTCATGGAGGGCGCCGTTGCCAAGATCACCGTCGAAGTCGTTCCCCTCACCTAATTTCAAACTTTTAGAAAAATCCCCGCGTTTTCGCGGGGATTTTTGCTATTTATGTGTGACATAGTACTATGCAAATGGGCAAAATCCGCAATTTCAAACCTCTTCGTGCCGCCCGTAGTAAGCGTTCAGATACATCTTCCTGATCTCGGAGATGAGCGGGTAGCGGGGATTTGCGCCCGTGCACTGGTCGTCGAAGGCGGCTTCGGACATCTCGTCGAGCTTTGCAAGGAACTCCTCTTCGGAATACTTGCCTTTAAGCGCCTCCGCGATCGTTGCGGGGAGCCCCACCGCCTTTTTGAGTGCGTTCACTTTCTTAATAAGCTCCTCCACGAGCGCTTCGTCCGTTCTCCCCTTCCCCCCGAGCATGCGGGAGACGCCCGCATAGCGCGCCCTGCACTGCGGGTAGGCGTACTGCGGGAAGGTGCCCATCTTCGTCGGGGCCTCGGAGGAATTGAAGCGGATGACTTCCTCGAGCATGAGGGCGTTCGCCACACCGTGCGCCACGTGGAAGTAGGAGCCGAGCTTGTGCGCCATCGAGTGGCAAACGCCGAGGAAGGCGTTCGCAAACGCCATGCCCGCCAAAGTTGCGGCGTGCGCCATCTTCTCGCGGGCGAGCAAGTCTCCCTCTTCGTAGGCGCGGGGCAGATACTCGAAGATCGTCCCGATCGCCTCCTTTGCCATGCCGTTTGTAAATTCGGTCGCCATCACGGAGGCGATCGCCTCGAGGGCGTGGCTCAAGGCGTCGATCCCCGAGGCCGCGGTGAGGCCCTTCGGCACGTCGGTCATGAGGTCGGCGTCGACGATCGCGACGTCCGGCATGAGTTCGTAGTCGGCGAGCGGGTATTTTACCCCCGTCTTTTCGTCGGTGATGACGGCAAACGGCGTCACCTCGCTGCCCGTGCCCGCCGTCGTGGGAATGGCGACGAAGAGCGCCTTCTCCCCCATGTGAGGGAAGGTGTACACCCGCTTGCGGATGTCGGAGAAGCGGAGCGCCATCTCTTCAAAATCCGCCTCGGGGTGCTCGTAGAGCACCCACATGATCTTCGCCGCGTCCATAGGAGACCCGCCGCCGACCGCGATGATGACGTCCGGGGCGAAGGCGCGGAGCCGCTCCACTCCCTCCCGCGCACAGGCGAGGGTGGGATCGGGGGTGACGTTTGAATAGGTTTCGTGGTCGATCCCCATCCCGTCGAGCGCGGCTACGACCCCCTTCAGATAGCCGTTTTCATGGAGAAAACGGTCGGTGACGAGGAAGGCGCGCTTCTTGCGGTAGACCTCGCCGAGCTCTTTGAGCGCGACGCCGAGGCATCCGCGCTTGAAATACACCTTTTCGGGCGCTCTGAACCAAAGCATGTTTTCCCTCCTCTCCGCCACCGTTTTGTAGTTCAAAAGATGTTTCACCCCCACGTTCTCGGAGACGGAGTTGCCGCCCCAAGAGCCGCAGCCGAGGGTGAGGGACGGCGGCGTTTTGAAGTTGTAGAGATCGCCGATCCCCCCGTGGGAGGAGGGCATATTCACGACGACGCGGCAGGTGTGCATCGCGTCGCGGAAGAGGGCGAGCTTTTCCCGCTCCGACCCGTCGAGGAAGACGGAGGCGGTGTGCCCGAGCCCGCCGTCGTCCACGAGCCGCTGCGCCTTCTTCACCGCGTCCGCAAAGTCTTCCGCGCGGTACATGGCGAGGACGGGCGAGAGCTTCTCGTGGGCGAACTCCTCGGAGGGGTCCACGCTCTCCACCTCCCCCACGAGCACTTTGGAGCCCGCGGGCGCCTCGAACCCCGCAAGGCGGGCGATCGTGCAGGCGGATTGCCCCACGATGCGCGGATTGAGGGCGCCGTTCACCATCATGAAGCCGCGGAGTTTTTCCGCTTCCTCCTCGGTGAGAAAGTACGCCCCGCGCGCCTTCATCTCCGCTTTGAATTCCCCGTAAATATCTTTGTGTACGATGACGGACTGCTCCGAGGCGCAGATCATGCCGTTGTCGAAGGTCTTGGAGTGCAGAATGGAAGAGACGGCAAGACGGATGTCCGCCGAGCAATCGACGACCGCGGGCACGTTTCCCGCGCCCACGCCGAGGGCGGGCTTGCCGCTCGAATACGCCGCACGCACCATGCCGGCGCCTCCCGTCGCGAGGATGAGGTCCGCCTCCCGCATCACCATGCCCGAAAGGGGTACGGTGGGCTGATCGATCCAGCCGATGATGTCCTCGGGCGCACCCGCCTTCACCGCAGCCTCGAGCACCACCCGCGCCGCTTCCACCGTCGAG
>CANREU010000068.1 GCA_947629725.1 uncultured Clostridia bacterium | reverse complement strand
GCGGTGATGCAGGATCTTCTCGGCGGCTACGACGAGGAGGCGATGGACCGCTTCGAGGACTATGTCACCCACTCCTATTCGTCGAAGAAGACGGAGTATCTCGATCGGGCGAGGGAACTTCTGCAGACCTACCGCGCCGACCTTGACAAGCTCGACCTCTCCGACCGCGCGGCGGTGGAGGCGTTCAACCGCGCCTACCTCTTCCTCGGTGAGGACTTCCTCGTCGAAGAGGACGAGGAGGATATAAAGGCGGAGCTTCTCGAGGAGTACGAAGAGATCGTCTCTCTCCTCGACGCCGACCCCGAGGAGGCGTTTGAAGAACTCTTCGACGGGTTCCTCGAACTCTTTGAAGAGGCGTTTGAGGAAGATGACTGAAAACGCTTGACAAGAGATAACATGCGATATATAATGATAACAGTTGTTATACAACAGCTGTTATTTTATTTTACGGAGGGGAAGAGGATGCCGAAACCGAAGACGGTGGAGCGGGCGAACGTGCTTTCCGCAGCGGCGGAGATCGTCCGTAAACAGGGCGAAAAGGGACTCAACGCGCGGGCGATCGCGAAGGAGCTCGGGTGCTCCACGCAGCCTGTGTACACCCTCTTTAAGAACATGGAGGAATTGCGGCACGCCCTCATCGCGGAGGCGAAGGAGCGCTACCGCGCCTACATCGAGGCGCACTTCGGGCGGACGAACAACCTCTACCAGTCGTATGGCATGGGCTTCGTGCGGTTCGCGGCGGAGGAGAAGGGGATGTTCCGTTTCCTCTTTTTGGGCGAGCACTCGAACGGCGACCCGTTTTTCGGCGACATCGTCCGCGAGATGATGCGCCACTACCGCATGAACGAGGAGACGGCGCGCGCCTTCCACGCCGATATGTCGGTGTTCTACTTCGGGCTCGCGGCGCTCGTGAACGGCAACAGCGGCGCACTCACCGAGGAGGAGATCGCCGAGGCGCTCGACCGCCAGTTTTACGCCCTCTACGGCTACTACTTCCCCGAAAGACCGAGATTTTGGGAGTAAATATTTCGCGGAAAATCTCCGCTGCGCGGATCTTTTCCGCGAGGAAAGTTTCTCCTGCGGGAAACGCAGTTGCTCTCTCATTCGCTTGCCCGTACAATAAGCGCGAAGGGTCGCGCAAATTGGGTGCGCTGCCGCAGGGAAACCCTGCTCCGCGCAGTCATTTTTAGCAAAGGGCGGGGGGGCTCCTCATTCCGAACGGAGCCGCAGGCGGAGTGAGTGGATCTTAAAATCAAGATACACTCGGCTCCTATGGAGCCTCGGTATGAGGGGGTAGAGGCCCTCGCCCCTGTACTTCGTTTCTTGCCTCGCCCGCCCGACCACGTCATCCCGAGCCGCCGCACCGCCCGCGATGCGGGCGGTGCGGCGTGTCGAGGGATCTCCTTGCGAAAGAGCGAGATTCCTCACTTCGTTCGGAATGACGTATCGGATGAAGGTTCGGAATGACGCGGCAGAGCCTGTTCGGAATGACGTATCGGATGAACGTTCGGAATGACGTGACGGATGAACGTAAAGGGTGTTTGCACAACGACACCCCCTCAGTCACGCCAAAGGGCAGGCGTGACAGCTCCCCCTCAAGGTGGCGCCGAGAAGGGAGAGCAGGCGTGACAATTCCCTCAAGGTGGCGCCGAGAAGGGAGGGCAGGCGTGACAATTCCCTCAAGGGGGCGCCGAGAAGAGGAGGGCAGGCGTGACAGCTCCCCCTCAGGGGGGCGCCGAGAATTCGTACCCCATGTCGCAAAAACTACCAAAAGAGAGCCTATGAATATCATTGAAATATCCCATCTCAAAAAATACTACGGCGCCGTGAAGGCGGTGGACGACATCTCCTTCTCGGTCGGGAAAGGGGAGTTCTTCGCCTTTCTCGGCGTGAACGGCGCGGGCAAGAGCACGACCATCTCCGTCGTGTGCGGAAGGACGTCTGCGGACAGCGGCAGCGTGGAGGTGGCGGGCCATGAGGCGGGCAGCGGCGACGAAGTGAAGCGCTCGCTCGGGGTCGTATTCCAAGACAGCGTGCTCGACCGCGCCCTCTCCGTGCGCGACAATCTTGCCTGCCGCGCCGCCCTCTATGGGGTGACGGGCAGGGCGTTTGAACGCAAATTCGGGGAGCTTTCCGACCTTTTCGAGCTCAAAACGATCGCAAAACGCCCCGTAGGGAAGCTCTCGGGCGGGCAGCGCCGCCGCGTGGACATTGCGCGCGCCCTCGTCCACGACCCCGCCGTCCTCATCCTCGACGAGCCGACGACGGGGCTCGATCCGCAGACGAGGCGGGGCGTATGGAAGACGGTGCACGCCCTCCGCAAGTCCCGCGAGCTCACTGTTTTTCTCACCACCCACTACATGGAGGAAGCGGCGGACGCCGACCGCGTCGTGATCATCGATGGGGGAAAGATCCTCGCGGACGACACTCCTCTCGGGCTCAAGAACCGCTACACGGGGGACTTCATCACCCTCTACGGCGACGAAGAGCGGGTCCGTGAGTTTGGGCTGAAATACGAAAAAGTGGGGAATGGGGTGCGGATCTTCGTGAAAGATACGGCGGAAGCCGCGGCGCTCATCGTAAAATATCCAGAGCTCTTCACTGATTTTGAAGTGACCAAAGGGGGCATGGACGACGTGTTCCTCGCCGTAACAGGGAAGCGTGCCGAAGGAGGGGAACAATGACTGCATTCAAAGCGGGAGCCCTCTCCCTCCGCGCCCTCGTTGCGCGCAACTGCAAGCTCTTCTTCCGCGACAAGGGGACCTTTCTTCCCTCCCTTCTCTCCCCGCTCATCCTGCTCTTCCTCTTCATCGCCTTTTTGGGGAATGTCTACCGCGACAGCATCCGCAGCGTCCTCGAGGGCGTTTCGGTCACGGGGGCGGAGGTGGAGAGCATTGCGAGCGGGTGGCTCGTCTCCTCGCTCGTCGCGGTGTGCGCCGTCACCGTCGCCTTCACCGCCAACACCATCATGGTGCAGGACAGGGCGGGCGGACAGGCGGACGACATCTTCGTGACTCCCGTGCCCCGCCCCGTCGTCTACTTTTCCTACTTCCTTTCTACCTATCTTGTGACGGCGGCGATCTGTTTCGTCGCGCTCGGCGCGGGGTTCGTCTACATGACGATCGCGGGCTGGCACCTCTCCGCCGCCGACTTCTTCCTCGCCCTCGCCGACACCCTCCTCCTCGTCTTTTTCGGGACGGCGCTCTCCTCCCTCGTGTGCCGTTTTCTGCGCACGCAGGGGGCGGTCGTCGCGATACAGGCGACCGTCTCGGCGGCTTACGGCTTTTTGTGCGGCGCGTACATTCCCATCGGGAACATGGCGGGTTGGCTCGGGGATCTCATCTCCTGCCTCCCCGCGACCTACGGGACCGTTCTCCTCCACGCCCACCTCATGGGCGGCGCGATCGGTGCGGTCGGAGGCGGTCTTCCGCCCGCCCTTATAGCGGGGCTCGAAGAGGGGTTCGACTGCACGGTCTCCTTCTTCGGGCACGCCGTGCCCGAATGGGGGTGCTACCTTGTGCTCGCGCTCGCCTGCATGCTCCTTGCCGCCGTCTTCCTCGGGCTCTGTTTTGCGGAAAAGAGGGGAAGACGCGGGCGGGGCGGGAAGCGTAAAAAGGATCCAAAAGAGGAGAAAGAGGCATAGGCCTCTTTTTTCGTGCTTTTTCGCGAGAAAATTTTTCGGAAAAACGACCCCGTTTTCGGAAAAGTGTGGTATCATAAGAGATAATATCCCCAAGAGAGGGAGCGCGGCGGATGGATCTTACAGGGATCAAACGGCAACTCAATCCCAAGAAGAAGGCGGACAAGGAGTGGTATCTCGCCCTCCTCGACGAGGCGCAGCAGCTCGCATACGAAGAGGAGCACCTTGCCGCCGTTCTCGCCATGCTCAAGATCCGCTACGTCTCCCGCTATCAAAAGCGCATTGCGGAGGCGAAGGGGGAGATCGCGCGGCTCTCGGGAGGGGAGAAGTACACGGCGGAGGACTACCGCGCCGTCCAAGAGCAGCTCGCGGAGATCGCCGCCGCCACCAAGCGTCTTAACGAATACCGCTGCTTCTTCTCCGATCCCTACTTCGCCCGTTTGGACGTCGTGGACGACAAGGAGGGGTATAACAGCTACTATATCGGCAAGAAGGGGGACATGCAGCTCGAGATCGTCGACTGGCGCGCCCCCCTCGCCCTCCGTTACTATCAGAAGAGCTGCGTGCGGTTCTCCGTAAACGAATACGACTACCGCACCGTCCTTCGCCGCGCCCTCTCGGTAAAGAGCGGCAAACTCACCGCTTTCAAGAACGAATACCTCTCCGTAAAGGACGTGCTCACCCCCGAGGAGATCGCGGGGCGGGACGAGGAGATCCTCTTCGATCCGTATCTGCGCAGCATCATAAAGAGCAGAAAGGACGACGCGCACGTCCGCGACATCATCGAGACGATACAGGAAAAGCAGTTTGCGATCGTCACCCTGCCCGAGAGGGAGAGCTTTGTCTTGCAGGGGTGCGCGGGGAGCGGCAAGACGATGATCCTCCTGCACCGCCTCAGCTACCTCATGTACAACAACGAGGCGCTTCAGCCGCGGGACGTGCTCGTCATCACCCCGTCCGACAGTTTCAACGCCTTCATCGATGAGCTCGCAAAGGCACTCGAGCTCGAGAGCGTGCGCACCGTCACCCTCAAAAATTACTACTTCCGCGCCCTCGCAAACGAGGGGATCGACTTAAAGAGCAAGCTCACGGGGGAAAGGGAGCGGGAGGACTACCTCGCCTTCCTCTATTCGCCCGCCTTCCAAAGGGAGACGGAGGCGGATCTTTTGCGGCTGTGGGAGGACGTGCGCGGGCTGTTTTCCTCGCGCGAGTGCCGCGAGGTCGCAGAGAAAGCCCTTGCCGACTGCCGCCGCCGTTCGGAGAAATATGTGCGCGTGAAGAACGCCTCCACGCGGGTGCGGCGGGCCGTCCTCGGGGAATTGAAGGACGACAAGGCGGGGGGATTCTATTTTACGAAGCCCTTCCGCGGGGTGATGAGCGCCTTCGTGCAGGCGGAGGACTTTCTCGCCCGCACCCTCGGGAGCGAGGAGCCCACGGCGGACCGCTTCTTCCGCTACTTCGCGGAGTTCTACCGCTGCGCGCAGACGGTGTGCTCGGGGGCGGAGAAGGTCTTCGCGCAGGCGCAGGCCGATCTCGACACCCTCCGTTCCACGGTGGAGCGGGAGATCGCGGATTTGGGGCGCTACCGCGTGCGCCGCGGGTCGGAGGAGGAGCTCGCCTATGCCGAGCGGATCGCCCGCCGCGAGGAGCTCATAAGCGAGATCGAAAAGATCCGCGCCACGGTGGGGGAGATGGGGGAAGACCTCGGACTTTTCGAGGGATTTTTCGCCGTCATCCGTACCTCGTCCGACTGTGTTTCCCTCGGAAAATGCAAGGATGGGGTCGATATTGCGCGCTGGATCTATCGTAATACGGTGAAAAAATACAAGGCGCGCTACGGCATGAAGGGGCTCTATCCCTCCGACGGCTACGCCATCTCCTACGCTCTCACGGCGGCGGGCAGGAAGCTCACCCCGCGCTACGGGCTGGTGTTCGTCGACGAGGGGCAGGACGTCTCCGAGGGCGAGTATGAACTTTTGCGGCGCATCCACGACGGCGCGGCCTTCAACGTATTCGGCGATCTCAAACAGAACGTCACCCCGTGGCGGGGAGTGAAGAGCTGGGAGTGCCTCGCCTGCAACGAATACACGCTGGTGCAGAACTACCGCAACACCAACGAGATCGTGGAGTTCGTCTCGCAGACCCTCGACGCCGAGATGGAGCCCATCGGCTTGCACGGGGAGCCCGTCGTCTCCGTCCGCCCGCGGCAGGTGGGGGCGTTCTTCCGCGGCAAGCAGGGCTCGAAGGCGGTCATCGCGAAGGAGGAGCACCTCCCCCTGTTCAAAAAGAGGGGGTACGTGTTGCTTTCGGCAACGGAGAAGCTCTCGCGCACGAAGATCAACGTCATGACCCCCTTTGAGAGCAAGGGACTGGAATTTTCCGCCGTCGCCGTGTATGACCGCGGCATGACCGAACATGAAAAATACATCGCCTACACCCGCGCTCTCCGCGAGCTCGTGGTGGTGAGGGAGGAAGGATGAAGGACATCTTTTTGCTCGATCTCGACGACACCCTCCTCGATTTTCCGCGCGCCGAGCGGGTGAATTTCTTCTCCGCGCTCTCCTCCTTCGGGATCGCCGCGGGGGAGGAGGTGTACCGCCGCTTCCACGCGATCAACGAGGGGCTTTGGAAGGCGCTCGAGCGGGGGGAGATCTCCCGCGAAAAACTCAAAGTCGAGCGCTTCGGAAGGCTGTGCGGGGAGTTCGGCTACTCGGTCGACGTCTCCGCCCTCGCCGCGGCTTACTACGCGGGCTTCCCCGCCGTCTGCTTCCCCTTCGCGGGAGCAAGAGAATTCTTGGACGCGCTGCACCGGAGGGGGCGGGTGTACCTCGTCACCAACGGCGGGACGGACATCCAGCACAGGCACGTGGCGGACGCCGGCTTTGCGCCCTACCTTTCGGGGCTCTTCATTTCGGAGGAGATGGGGTGCGACAAACCCTCGGCGGAATACGCCGCCGCCGTCGCCTCGGCGATCGAAGGCTTTTCGCGGGAGCGCGCCGTTTGGCTGGGGGACAGCCTCTCATCGGACGCCCTCTGCGCCGCCCGCATGGGGGTGGATTTCGTGCTCTTCGCCCCGCGCGGCATTCCCGAGGGATACACGGGCCCCGCCGCGGAGACCTACGGCGAGGCGCTCGAGAGGATGAAATAAGTTTCGTGCGATTTTTTGCTGACGAACTAACCATGCGGCCCCCTGCGCTGCCCTGCTTTCTTGCCCTCCCCCTGCGTCAGGGGGAGGGGTGAGGGTCCGCCTCTATCGTTTTGCGCAAAATCTTTTCCGCGAGGAAAGGTTCTCCTATGGGAAACGAAGTTGGCCTGTCCTCATTCCGAACGGAGCCGCAGGCGGAGTGAGTGAATCTTAAAATCAAGATACACTCGGCTCCTGCGGAGCCTCGGTATGAGGAGGGGGATGGCGCTGCCGCAGGGGGACCCTGCTCCGCGCAGTATTATAGCAACGGGTGCGGAGAGCGCCCTCGCCCTCCCACCACGTCATCCCGAGCCGCCGCACCGCCCGCATCGCGGGCGGTGCGGCGTGTCGAGGGATCTCCTTGCGAAAGAGCGAGATTCCTCACTTCGTTCGGAATGACGTAGTAGGACAGTTCGGAATGACGCGAAAAGCGAGAAGCCCAGCCCTCGCCCTCCATTGGGGGGCGAGGGGTAGGGGCGCGGGGAGCAGCCCCCTACGTGAGGGGGAGGGGTAGGGGTGAGGGTTCGCCCATGATTATCGCGCAACACCCCCTCAAGGGGGCGCCGAGAAGGAGTGCGCTCTTCATCTTCCCTCCGAGGGGGGAAGGCGTACAGGGCGCCCGCCCCTGTGCGAGATGGAAGAAACCGTGGGATGGGGTATAAAAATCCGCGGAATTTTCCAAAGTATAGGCATGAAACGTATCAAGGAAAATCCGCTCGGAAAGACCCGCGAGGAGAGGGAGTCCTGCTTCCCCGCGCCGCCGTGCGCGGAGGGCAAGAGCGGGAGGACGGAGGCATGAACGGCCGCGCCAAAGCGAACTGCAACCGTAACTACATCAACTATGTCAACTCCTTCGATCCGCCCACCAGCCACTTCAAAAACTGTCTGCGCGCCTTTCTCGTGGGGGGCCTCATCTGTTCGATCGGGCAATTTTTTCGCTATA
>CANREU010000067.1 GCA_947629725.1 uncultured Clostridia bacterium | reverse complement strand
ACCGCAATGAGGGGGGTAGGGGGGTGGGGCGGCGAGAAGGGGGTGCCGAGAGAGGACAGCTCCCGATCAAGCCTTGCCTCCCCCCTTATACTTGAGGGGGGAGGGTAGGGTGAGGGGTGGCGGGAAAGAGCGAGATTCACTCCGCCGCGCAAAGCGCGGCGTCGGAATGACACGGAAGGGGTGTTGTCGGGAAATGCGAACACCCCCTCAGTCACTGCGTGACAGCTCCCCCTCAAGGGGGCGCCAAGAAAATAGGATGCGGGGCGCCGAGAGAGTGCGGTGCCGAGAGCGGGCGGGGGCGTGAAAAAGTCACAAGACAAAATTTGAAAAAATGACCAAATTTTCCATATTTTTGTGAAGCAGGGGGCAAAAATATGGATTTTTTTACGCTTCTTTGAAATTTTCCTTGACGCTCCCCACGAGGGAATTATAATAGCGGCACATTCGGGGGGAAAGCCCTGTTTTGTTATGTCAAAAAAAGGAAAAATCGGCAAGAGCCGAGAGCAATAAAGGAGGAAATTTATGGCAAGTAAGGCAAAGAGGTGCTGGATCGCGGCGTGTGCGACGCTGTGTGCGGGCGCGCTTCTTGCGGGGGGGGTGGCTCTTTGGGACGCTCCTCTTGACGGCGTGTCGGCGGCGAGCGGCGAAAAGATTTTATACTTTGTGCAAGCCGGCAATATGTCGGATACCGAGGACGGAAACGGCGCCCTCCATCGCGGGAGCACGGGATATCCGAGCAAAAAGCCGACGAAGTTCATGGAGACGTATGGTCTTACGTATGCTCAGTCGGAAAATCCTTCCGCCGAGGGCGAGCTCTACAACTCCGTGAGCGACCGTTGCTATAATGGAAGTTACGAAGATACCGGTCATGACGCCGCAGAAACCGCCGATCCCGTTTCCCAGAAATTCTGGGGCTTCAAGCGCTATGAAGGTTGGAACGATTGGCGTTATATTGAAGGTATCGATGCAATGGGGTACGAATCCGGTCGTTACAGCAACCAAAACTCCAGCAACGCAAACGAAGCTTTGGGTGGCGTGGTATACAAGTTCGAGGTGGACGACGCCACGACCGCTTTGAAGGTGGAAATCGGCTACGCTTCCAATTGGGGCAGTGCGAACATTGATACGACGTACTATATCAATGAAAATTACGAAACCGATGAGACGAACAAGGTCGTGAAGAGCGGTCTCCATACCACAAATTCCCCTCAAAAGGTAGTGCTCGGCAAGGACGACGGAAATACCATTCACGGCGTCGAAGAGGGTGGAAAGTACTACATCACGGTCGGCTGCAACACGCAAACCGACGCGCCCTCCTTCATCAGCTATATCCTCATTGCGACGAAGGATTACGAACTTCCCGAAACGGCAGACCTCGACGGGTTCGTGCACAAGGGCGACACGGAGATCGAAGGAACGCTGTCCGCTCACGAAGGGGCGCAGACCTTCACGATCGCAGAGGAAAGCAAGACCGCGATCAACAATGCGAAGCCTTTCGATGAAATCGAAATCTCGGCGACCTATGAAGGAAGATCCTTCACGGATACCGTCACCGTTCTTCCCAAAGAGGCGGATGTCGTCTATTTGATCGACGTCGGCAGGACCACCCAAAACGGTCCCTTCTCCCCCGATAAGAAATATGAAACTTCCGGTTACGGATATACCGATGACATTCCTTTGACAGGTAAAGATAATGAAACGACCTGCAACTGGATCGAGGACCCGGATTTCAGAAAGTCTATCCGTAACGGCAAAGTCGGCGAGAGTGGGCAGGACAATGCAAATGGGTCCCTCACCTATCGCTTCGATATTTCCGAAGCAGGTACCTACCGCATTATTTACGGTACGTCTGTTCCCAGCGGTTGGTGGGGTCGTCCCCAAAAGATGACCGTTCTCACCACGGACGGCGTGACGAACGGCACCACGGATTCCGCATATCCTTTGCAGGACCAGCAGGCGAATGGGCTCGGTATCTACAATTACAGTGTATTGGCCGACGTGAACCCCACGGACGGGGCGGCAAAACTCGAGGTGAAGATCGAGGCGACCAAAGAGAAGCAGAACGACGGCGTAGTTCTCGCCTATATCCTTATTTATAAAGTCAACCGTATCACCTACGATGAGCAAGACGGTTCCGCGGTCGCAGACGACTACTTCGAGATCGGTACCTCCTTCACCGTAAGCCACGACAAGGCTCCCACGAAGACGGGTTACACGTTCGATGGTTGGTACGAAGAGGCCGAAGGCACCATGTCCGCAGAAAAGGCGTACAGCGCGAGCAAGACCGTCTATGCCAAGTGGACCGCCAAGACCTACAACGTGACCCTCGATCAGGGCGCGCACGGAACTCTTTCCGACACGAGCGTTACGGCGACCTACGGTCAAGCGCTCAACCTCACCGATAAAACTCCCACCGTTTCGAAGGGCTACACCTTCAAGGGTTGGAAGAAGGGCGAAGATGTGTTTACGAGCGGCACCGAGTGGACGTTCGACGACAACAATGTCACCCTCACGGCGCAGTACGAAGCCATCCAATACACCGTGAAATTCGACGGCAACAAGCCCGCGGATGCAGGCGACGCGAATGTCGAGAGCCTTCCCGGAGACGTTGAGGATGTTTCCCTCGAGAACGCGACCGTTGACCTCACCGACAAGAAGCCCACCCTCGCGGGGTACACCTTCGACGGCTGGACGACGGACGGCGAGAACGTGATCGAGACCTTCACCCTCACCGCGGAAAATATTCCCGCGAAGGGCAACGAGATCACCCTCAAGGCGAAGTGGACGAAGCTCCCCGAAGACAGCAAGACGGTGACCTTCGCAAAGGGCGCAGAGGACAGCAGCATTCAAGGTATGCCCACGGAAGCGCACGTGGCGGCGGGGTCGTACACCATCCCCGACGAAGAGCCCACCCGCACGGGTTACACCTTCGCGGGCTGGAAGGTCGCAGACGATGATACGCTCTACAAGAAGGGCACCGACCACGCAACGTATGAAGTGAACGCGGACGTGACCTTCACCGCACAGTGGACGGCGAAGCAATACACCATCACCTACCACGGCGTTGAGGGTGCTACGAATACGGACGCGCCCGCGAACTTCACCTATGGCACGGGCCTCGCGCAGCTTCCTACCCCCACCAAGACGGGCTACACCTTTGAGGGGTGGTATAGCGAAGACGCGCACGAGCACAAGGTGACGAGCATTGAGGCAACGAGAGCGGAAAATATCGACCTCTATGCGAATTGGACGGCCAAGACCACGGAAGTGACCTTCCAGAACGGCGACCACGGCACGGTTTCCAAGCAGAGCGAGACCTACACCTACGACCAAACGGCCACCCTTCCTACGGTCACCCCCGCGAAGGGCTACGAGTTCAAGGAATGGCAGCTTAACGGCGCGAAGTTTGAGCTCGGCGCGGACAACAAGTGGAACAGAGAGGACGGGACCCTCACCCTCGTTGCCGTGTACACCGCAAAGACGTACACCATCAAGTGGACGGTCGGCACGGACGGCACCCTTGCAAACGGCGCCGAGGCGCAGGTCACGGCCGCATACGACAGCGATGTGACCATCCCCGCCGTCACCGCGAAGGCGGGCAAGACCTTCAAGGGCTGGTACAATGGCTCGACGAAGATCGAGAACAAGGCCGCGCTTTGGGACCTCGTGCAGGACAGCACGACGGAGATCGAGCTCACCGCGCAGTATGACGACGTCACCTACACCGTGACCTTCGATACGCAGGAGGGCAGCACGGTCGCTTCCGCGACGGTGAAGCACGGCGAGAAGGTCACGCAGCCCGCAGAAAACCCGACCCGCGAGGGCTACACCTTCAAGGGCTGGTATACGACGGCGGACGGCGACACGGAGTTTGACTTTAACGGCGAGATCACGGCGGAGACGACGGTCTACGCGCAGTGGACGAAGAACGCGGAGCCCGACGAACCCGATACTCCCGATACCCCCGACACGCCCGACACGCCCGATGAACCCGAACCCGAAAAGAAGAAGGGCTGCGGCGGCTCGATCGCGATCTCGGCTGTTGCGATCGGGACGATCGCCCTCACCCTCGGCGGCGCCCTCCTCGTGAAGAAAAAGCACGAGTAAGTAGGGACAACAAGTGAACACGGCGCATAGCGCCGTCCCCCCGCGCAACCGCGCGGGGGGCTTTTTTCGCCCCGCCTCAAAGCCTTACCCTTCCGTTGGAAGGGGAAGGTGGCACGGCGCAGCCGTGACGGATGGGGATGGGGCCCGTTCATCGCCAATCCCCACCACCCCCGCAAGCGGGGGAGCCTCCCCTTTGAAAAAGGGTAGGCCTTTCTGCTCTCTGCCCCCCTCCGTGGGCCTTCCATATGGCTTTCGGGAAAAGGCGCCGTATGAAGCGTTGCGCCTTTTACCGTAATGAGGGGGTAGGGGGTGGGCGGCGCTCTTTTTCTTGCCTCCCCCCTTATACTTGAGGGGGGAGGGTAGGGTGGGGGGTGCACCTGCTCCTCATACCGAGGGCGTAGCCCGAGTGTATCTTGAAAGATTCACTCACTCCGCCTACGGCTCCGTTCTGAATGAGGGGAAACTTGTCCTCACACAAAAAGAAAAAATGCCTTTTTTCGCACCGCATATTGACGTTTTCTTTCATCTGTGGTACAATATCCCATGTCATGAAACCGAGAGAATGGACGGTCACCGTCCTCGAAAAAATCTATCGCAAAGAGCTCCTCGCGGCGGAGCGGAACCGCGGCAAAATTCCGTATACGGCGGACGAAAAGGGCGCCTTCGACGACTGCTCGGGGGACATCTGCTGGTGGACGAACGGCTTCTATGCGGGTCTTCTGTGGCAGCTCTACGGCTACCGCAAGTGCACGCTTTTCCGCGAATGCGCCGTAAAGATCGAGAACAAACTCGATAAAAACTTCACGATCGCGCGGGGCATGGACCACGACAGCGGCTTCAAATGGCTGCTCACCGCGGGTGCGGACTTCGCCTTCACGGGCAAAAAAGCGAGCAAAAACTCCTCCTCGCCGCAAACGACCTTGCGGGGCGGTTCAACCCCGCGGGCGGCTTTCTCCGCGCGTGGAACGACGACACGGGCGAAAACGCGGGGTGGGCGATCGTCGACTGTCTGATGAATTTGCCCCTCCTATACCGCGCGAGCGGCCTCACGGGCGACCCCCGCTTCCGCCAGATCGCCGAGCGGCACGCGGAGACGGCGCAAAAATACCTCGTCCGCGAGGACGGTTCCTGCGCGCATATCGCGGTGTTCGACCCGCAGACGGGTGTCTTTCAAAAGACCCTCGGCGGGCAGGGGATGAAGGAGGGCTCCTCGTGGACGCGCGGTCAGAGCTGGGCGCTCTACGGGTTCGCGCTCTCCCACCGCCACACAAAGCGCGCAGATTTCCTTGCAACGGCGGAGAGAGTTGCCCGCAATTTCCTCACCCATGTGCCCAAAAACGGGCATATACCCGCCGATTTCGACCAGCCGGAGGGGTGCGGTCTTGAAGACGGGTCTGCCGCCGCGATCGCCGCATGCGGGCTCTTCGAGCTCGCGTCCCTCACAAATAAGAGGGAGTATGCGGAGGGGGCGGACTTCCTCCTCGGCGCGCTCGCGGAGGAGTGCGATTTTTCGGCGGAGCACGATTTTCTGCTCCCGCGGTGTACCGTCGCCTATCACGACGGCATGCACAACGTGCCCCTCGTCTACGCGGATTATTTCTTCGCGGAGGCGCTGCTCAAACAAATCGGGAAGGAGACCTTCTTATGGTAAGAAAAGATTGGCTCGGGCTCATGCTGAAGATCGCGGACCCCGTGCTCCAAAGTCTCGCGGAGGGGAAACTGCACGAAAAACTCCCCGTGGAGAAGGAGGGACGGCGGCTGTACGCCCACCTCGAAGCGTTCGCGCGCACCCTCGCGGGCATGGCGCCGTGGCTGGAGCTCGAGGGGCTCACGGGGGAGGAGGCGGAGCTCCAAAAACGCTACCGTGCCCTTGCGCTCGTCTGCATCGACAGGGCGACGGACCCGCTTTCGCCCGACTGCATGAATTTTACGGAGGGGTACGGGCAGTCCCTCGTGGACGCGGCGTACCTCGCCTATGCCCTCGTCCGCGCGCCGAAAGCGCTCGTGGCGCCCCTTGAAGAGAGGGTGCGGAAAAACCTCGCGTGTGCCCTCGTCTCCACCCGAAAATTCATCCCATGTGCCACAAATTGGCTGTTTTTCCCTGCGCTCGTCGAGGCGGCGCTCTATCGCATGGGGGAGGAATTTTGCGTCTACCCCGTCGACCGCGCCATCGAGGCTTTCGAGGGGTGGTATAAGGGGGACGGCATGTACGGCGACGGGGAGTTCTTCCACATGGACTACTACAACAGCTACGCTATCCAGCCCATGTATGTCGACCTTCTCAAGACCTTTGCGCCGATCTCCCCGCGCTGTTCGGACCTTCTGCCCGCCGTCTTGAAGCGGGCCTCCCGCTACGCCGCCATCCAGGAGCGGCTCATCTCTCCCGAGGGGACGTACCCCATGACGGGACGGTCGCTCGCCTACCGTTTCGGCGCCTTTCAGGCGCTCGTGCACGCCGCGCTGCAAGACAACCTCCCCGAGGGGCTC
Source organism: uncultured Clostridia bacterium (assembly GCA_947629725.1). Taxonomy (GTDB): domain Bacteria; phylum Bacillota; class Clostridia; order Christensenellales; family Borkfalkiaceae; genus Gallimonas. Next base: position 1,315 of record CANREU010000067.1, on the reverse strand, counting down.
TCGCCCGCGCAGGTGCGGTGCGCCGTCTCCGCCGTGATGGAGCGCACCGTGCGGGGAGGAATGTTCGACGAAAACGGTTTTTTGAAGACGGGGGTCATCGGGAGCCAGCCCTCCCTCGGCGAGCACTACATCTGCGTGGGGAGCCTCTACATGTGCGAGGCGGCGTTTTTGCCCCTCGGGCTCCTGCCCGCGCATCCCTTCTGGTCCGCGCCCGACGAGCCGTGGACGAACAAAAAAATCTGGGAGGGGGTCGACCTTCCCTGTGATGAGGCGGTAGATCGATGAACGGTTTGTTTTCTTTGGAAGGTAAGGTCGCGCTCGTGACGGGCGCGGCATACGGCATCGGGTTCGCAGTCGCCGAGGCGCTCGCGGAAGCGGGGGCGAAGATCGCCTTCAACTGCCGTAAAAAAGAGCACCTCGAAAAGGCGCTTGCGGACTACGCGGCGCGGGGGATCGCGGCAAAGGGATACCTCTGCGACGTGACGAAAGAGGAGGAGATCGCGGACATGGTTGCGTCTGTTCACGCCGATCTCGGTAAGATCGACATCCTCGTCAACAATGCGGGGATCATCAAGCGCATCCCCATGCACGAGATGGGGGCGGGGGAGTTCCGCGAGGTGGTGGACATCGACCTCGTCGCTCCCTTCCTCATGGCGAAGGCGGTGCTGCCCGACATGATGGAAAGGGGGGGCGGGAAGATCGTCAACATCTGCTCCATGATGAGCGAGCTCGGGCGGGAGACCGTCTCCGCCTACGCCTCCGCGAAGGGCGGGCTCAAGATGCTTACGAAGAACATCGCCTCCGAATACGGCAAGTATAACATTCAATGCAACGGTTTGGGCCCGGGGTACATCGCCACGCCGCAGACCGCGCCCTTGCGCGAGAAGCAGCCCGACGGCTCTCCCCACCCCTTCGACAGCTTTATCCTCGCCAAGACCCCCGCGGGCCGCTGGGGGACGCCCGAGGACCTCAAGGGCCCCGCCGTGTTCCTCGCCTCCCGTGCCTCCGACTTTGTGAACGGGCATATTCTCTACGTCGACGGCGGCATTTTGGCTTATATCGGGAAACAGCCGTAAAGAGTTTCGCGGAAAAGCTCCGCTGCGCGGATCTTTTCCTTCTCTTGCCCTCCCCCTGCGCCAGGGGGAGGGGTAGGGGTGAGGGTCCGCCCCTATCCTTTTGCGCAAAATCTTTTCCGCGAGGAAAGTTGCTCTTGCGGGAAACGAAGTTGTTCTCTCATTCGCTTGCCCGTACAATAAGCGCGAAGGGTCGCGCAAATTGGGTGCGCTGCCGCAAAAGCGTGGTTTTGCTCCGCGCA
>CANREU010000066.1 GCA_947629725.1 uncultured Clostridia bacterium | reverse complement strand
GTGGGGCGGTAGTCCGAGGAGGCGCGCTTCGTCCCGAAGAACACCCGCCACACCGCGAGGGCGAGGAGCACTGCGATCGCGGCAAAGATCGCTGCCCGCACCGCCTTTCCCGAAAAGAACTTTTTTATCCGTTCCCGATCCACGTTACCTCCGCGGGGCATGCGTATTTTTCCTCGAGCGCCTCTTTTATGCGGGTCATTCTATTTATATGACCGTCTTGTCCGATTATTCCGCCGTCCGTGATTTTTACGCTGATTTTCAGAAGCGGGAACCCTTCGCGCGCCGCGCGTTCTGTACATACCTCCGCTTTTACGCCGAATTCTTCTTCAAGATACGCCGCGACCGCCTCCCCGTCCGCTTTCTCAAGGAGGTCGGCGCAGGAACGATAATACCCCTCGTCCGAGCCGATGTTTGCGGAGAACGGGCGGAAGAGCTCCCCCTTCCCCGCAAGCGAAAGCAGCGGCGAGAGCATCACGGCGAAGACGGCGAGTTTCGCCATCCCCCGCACGAACTTCCCCATCTTCCCCGAGGGACAGATGACGGCGACGGCGGCAGCGAGCAGCACCGCGCCCGCCACGCTCAAAATGTACCCCTTCATCAGAAGATCACCCCCGAGGAGCAGACGAGAAGGACGAGGGTGAGAAAGTAGAGAAAGCCGATGCAGAGGAGCCCCGCGAAGAAATACCCGCTGTCGGCGGCGAGGCGGGACAAAAACCCCGAGATCTTCTCTCCCGCGGGCTCCGTGACGGCGGCGGCGAGCCGCAAAAAGAGCTGGAAGGCGGCAAAGAGCAGCACGGGGCGCAGGAGGGTCCCGAAGAGAAGGAACACCGAGAAGGACCCGACGGCGTTCTTAATGAGAGCGCTCCCTGCGAGGACCACGTCCACCCCGCCCGAAAGAAATCCCCCGACGAGGGGCACCGAGCCCGAGATCACATACTTCGCCGCGCGGAGGGACATGCCGTCGTATTGCGCCGAGGCGATCCCCTGCACGGTGAGAAAGAGACTGAATACCCCGAGCGCGAGCCCGATCATCCACTTGTTCACGCTCTTGAAGAACTCGCCGAGCCTCTCCGTGCGCACCTCCGCAGAGAGAGCGCCGAGAAAGGCGAGCACGATGACGGCGACGGACGAGGGCAAAATGACGGACGAAAAGAGCTCGCAGATCCCGCCGCTCAAAAAGGCGACCGCGGGACGGTAGATCCCCGCCGAGACCGTCCCCCCGCTCGCCGCCATGAGGGTGAGAAGCATGGGATAGAGGATCTCCATCTGCCGCTTCATCTGCTCTATGGCCTCAAACCCCGCCGTGAGTACGGAGATGAGGCAGGAAAGCGCGACTGCCCCCACCGCGAGGAAGCCGACGAAGTTTATTATGTCTGACATAGTACTATGTAAAAAGCCGTTTTTTAGGGAGTCCAGCACGCCGACGAGGATCGCGGCCGCGCAAATGAGGGCAAAAGAGGGCAAAAGCGCCTTTCCCTCCTCCCACACGACCCCGACGACCGCCTCCGCGAGCGAGCCGTAGTTAAGGGAGGCGTCGCCCGTTAAGATCCCGCGGAGGCTCTCCTTCACCGAGCGACGCTCCGTGTCGGTGAGGGAATCGAGGTATTCCTGCAGCTCCTTCGTGTCGAGCGCGCCGAGGAGCTCCTCTACGCTCGCGTCGAGCTCCGCCTGTTTGTCCTCCGTCTTCACAGAAGAAGAGGCGGGAAAAAGGAGGAGAACGGCGGCAAAGAAGAGAACGAGGAGGAGCCGCCTGCCTTTTCCAAAGCGCCCCTTCATCGGATGAACTCCAAAAGGCTCCTGATGAGCGTGAGAACACTGCGCAAAATGGGGAGCGCGAGGAGGAGAACGACGACTTTTCCGCAGAATATGAGCTTGTCCGCGAGCGATTTTTGCCCGAAATCCTCGAGAATGCCCGCGCTGAACTCCACGAGGTAGCCGATCCCGACCATTTTGAGGAGGGCGCGGATGAGAACGGGGTCGAGCTTGGTCGCCTCCGCGATCTCGCCGAACACCGAAAAGCCCTCTTTCAAGAGGTCGAAGGCGAGAAGGAGGAGGATGACGCCGCCCGCGATCGACACGGCGAAGGCGAGTTCGGGCTTCGTCCCCTTCAATATGAGCGCCGCCGCGGCTGCGACGAACGCGATCCCGACGAATTGGAGGATCTGCACGGTCAGAAGACCCCGAAGGTTAAGCGGATGGTCTCGAAGAGCTCCCCTATCATCGTGACGGCGACGGTGAGGGCGATGACGAGCCCGACGACGGAGACGACGGTCGCGACGTCGTCCCTGTCCGACTTTTTCAAGATCTGGCAGACGACGGTGATGATGATGCCGATCGCCGCAAGTTTGAAGATGATCGTAACGTCCATATCACAGAATGAGGATGAGGATCGCGAGCCCCGCGAGCAGCCCGAGCTTGAGATAGAGGGCGCCGCGCCGCTTCGCCTCCCGCTCGCTCTCCTCCTTTTTTTCGCCGAGCGCCTTCCGCTTGGAGGAAAAGTAGTTCTTCTGGGAGAGGGTGTCCCCCTTCCCGATCGTCCCGAAGTAGTTCTCCGCCTCCGTCTTCTCCTCCGCCGTGAGGAAGCGGCGGGAAAAGTCGGGAGGCTCCCGCCGCGAAAGGCACTCCACCGCCCTGCCGAACTCCCCCGCGTAGGTCTGCTCTTGCAGGAAGGCGGAAAGAGGACGGCGGCTGTAGTCGAGTTCGGTGAGATACCGCTCGTTGAAGCGGGCGAACTGCCCGTAAAATGCCTTCCTCGCCCGCCATTTGCCCCCCGCGAGATACCCCGTGAACACGCAGAAGGCGACGACGGCGCACCCCAAAAACCCCTTAATCCACATCATGCAGCTCCGAATCGAGAATTTCGCCCACCTTGCCGAGCCCGTCGAGGCGCACATACCATGAAAAGAGCCGCTCGGGAACGTCCTCCGCGCGCCGCAAGTGGGCAGAGGCGAGCACGGAGATCCCGCACTTCAGCGCCCGTTTTACGGCGGGATAGTCCTCCTCGAGCAGCTCGTCCGTCACGATGAGGTCGGGGCGCATGGCGCGGATGCCCGCCGTGAAGGCGGTGCGCTTGTCCGCATACGCGACGACGTCCGCCGTCGGCCCGAGGTCGCCCGCGGAGAGCTCCCCCCGCTCGTCGCTCACGAGCGTGTTCACATGCTTGCGCTCGCAGAGAAGGCGGGTGAGATCGCGGAGGACCGTCGTCTTCCCCTCCCCGGGCGGCGCGAGAAGGAGGAGAGAGGCAATTCCGCGCTCGAAACAGCGTCGGTAGATCTCCTCCGCGCACCCCCTGACCTCGTGCGGCACCCGCACGCAGAGGGAAGTGATCTCCCGCACCGCGTGCACCGCCCCGTTCTCATAGACATACGTCCCCGCCACGCCGATCCTCTCCCCGCATTTTCCCGTCACGAACCCCTGTTTCATCTGGTTTTCCACCGAATACAGGGAGTACTCGCTCGCGGCAAAGAGGGTCTCGGCGATCTCCTCCGCCGTCGGGCAGAGCGCCTCCTCCTGCGCGCACACTCCGCGCTCCCCGAGGAAGCAAAACTCGCCGCCTATGCTTACAAGGAGGGGTTTGTCCCTGCGCATGCGGAGCTCGTAGAGGCGGTTGAGGTTGACGTACCGCAGCGCCGAGGCGATCCGCGGCGGGAGAAACTCGAGCATTTTGTATAAGGTATGACGGGCGGCGCGCGGATATGAGGGCCCGCCGTGCAAAAGTCATGTTTTCAAAAGGGGAAAATCGGGCATAATCGTGAACGGAGGCCGAACATGAAGGTCGCTTTTTACGACGCAAAGGACTACGAAACGCCCCTCTTCCGCCGCTACGGGGAGAAATACGGGCTCACTTTCAAATTTTTGGAGACGAAACTCAATGCGGACACGGCGGCGCTCGCGCGCGGGTGCGACGCCGTCTGCGTCTTCGTGAACGACGATGTGAACGCCGAGGTCATCGACAGGCTCTCCGCGGAGAAGATCGGCGTCCTCGCCCTGCGCTGTGCGGGCTACAACAATGTGGACCTTCGGCATGCGTTCGGAAAACTGCACGTCGTCCGCGTGCCCGCCTACTCCCCCTACGCCGTCGCCGAACACACGATGGCTCTGCTTCTCACCTCCGTGCGGCGCATCCACAAGGCGTATAACCGCACGCGGGAGTTCAACTTCTCCCTCTCGGGGCTCACGGGGTCCGACCTCCACGGCAAGACGGTCGGCGTCGTCGGGACGGGCAAGATCGGCAAGGTCTTCCTCGAGATCTGTCGCGGGTTCGGCATGAAGACGGTCGCCTTCGACAAGTTCCCCTCCCTTGAGGGCGTGGAGTATGTGACGGCGGACGAGCTCTTTCGGCGGAGCGACGTCATCTCCCTCCACTGCCCCCTCACCGAGGAGACCTACCACTTCATCGGGCGGGAGACCCTTCCGAGCCTTAAAAAGGGGGTCATCCTCCTCAATACCTCCCGCGGGGCGCTCATCGACGCGGAGGCCCTTCTCGAGGGGATCAAGAGCCGCATTGTCGGCGCAGCGTGCCTCGACGTCTATGAGGAGGAGTCCGACCTCTTCTTCCGCGACGTCTCGGGGCACATTTTGGAGGACGACGTGCTCGCGCGGCTCATCTCCATGCCGAACGTCATCGTCACCTCCCACCAGGCGTTCCTCACCGAGGAGGCGCTCGAGGAGATCGCGAAAACGACCGCCGAAAACCTCGCCGCATACTTTAAGGGCGAACCCCTCGAAAACGAGCTCTGCTACAACTGCGGCAGCGTGGAGGAATGCCGCAAAAAGCGCCGAGAGAAGTGTTTTTGACAAAAAAGAGCCGCCCCCGCAGGGTCGGCTCCGTCCTTTTTTATTCGATGACAAACACGCTCACACTGTTCTTTTTCAGAGTTGCCTTCAGCTCGTTCCCCTTGACGGGGAGCTCGGAGACGGTGGGCTCGATGTGCACCGTCTTCCCGCTCTTCACGCCGATCTCGTTGATGACCGTCGGGTCCTCGTGCCAGAGGGTCGTCACGGTTGCCTTCGTCTTCTTGCCGAAGTTCTTCAGCTCCGCCGTCATCTCCTCGTCCCTGTCCGAGACATTCACGACCTTCAAAAAGATCTTTCCGTCCTCCCCCGCCGTCGCGCTCTCAAAGACCCGCTCGTTCACCTTCCAGATGTGTTTGAAGAGCACCTCGTGCCATGCGCCGTCCTTATAAAGGGAGGCGGTGAAGGTCTTCTTCGTGTAGTCGAGGCGCATCACGTTCCCCTCGGGCGAATAGCCGAGGAACTTATCCTTGCCCATCATCTCGCAGGCGGTGCGCATGAAATCCACCCGCTTGTCGAAGGAGACGTCGTACCCCTTGTGGTTCTTGCCGTATTGGCAGCAAATGGAGAATCCCGCGTTGTCGAGGGTGCCCGCGTCGCGCACGTCCTTCACGCCCACGCCCGCAATGAAGCTCTGCTCCCCCGAGAGACGGCGGAAGCCGATCTCCACCGTGCAGTCCGAAAAGTCCTGCGCGTCGTAGTAGAAGCCGTTGAAGGCGTCGCTCTCCTCGATGATGAGCTCCTCTCCCTCGATGTGCCCGCCACGGCAGTTGGGATAGACTTTCCACGCGCCGAGCCCGTCCTTAAAGCGGTGCTCGTAGAGGGTCTTGCCCGTTTTTTTGTCGGCGACCTTCACATAGGAGACCGCGCTCGCCGTCCTGTGCCCGCCGATGAGGAGCCCGCCCGCGTTGCCGTCGTCTACGGGAGCGACGTCCTTCAAGGTGTATTTCCCGACGTTCCCCGCAAACATCTGCTGCACATAGTAGTTGGGGGTGTACATCACATCGCGCGCGTTGAACCAGATGAGGTTGGGGGTCCAGCTGTAGCGGAAGGTCGAGGCGAAAAGGGGCGCATAACAGGTCATCTTCACGACGTCCGAATTGCGCTCGCACCCCGTGAGGAAGGCGGCCTCGGCGAGGGCGGAGCGGAGGTTGTTGTCCCCGTTGAGACGACCCCTGCCGTCTGCCATCGAGTGCGCGGCGTATTCCCCCATGAACACCTTTGCGCCGCTGCGGTCGTAAAAATCATACCGCTTGGTGTTGTCGATGATCTTCCAGCTCTCGTTGGCGTCCGCGGGGCGGATGTCGACGCCGCAGGTGGTGACGACCGTGATGTCAAAGAGCTTCAGAAGGTCGGTCATGCGGCCCTTATACATGTATTGCCGCACGCCGAGAAGGCACGCCGCAAAGTTGTCGAAATACTCGTAGCCCCAGTTCTCGTTGCCGATCCCGATGTAGCGGAGGGCGAAGGGCGCGGGGTGCCCCATGTCGGCGCGGACTTTCGCCCAGCGGGACTCCTCGGGATCGAGGGAGCCCACGTCCCCCTTCGCGAAGTAGATGAGGTCGGCGACGCTGTCGATAACTTCCTTTTGGAACTTCTCCGTGCCGGGGAGGATGCGCTGATAGCCCGTCTTGCGCTGTTCGCCCATGCGGATCTGGCAGAGGAGCCCGCAGGGAAGGACGGGCAGCGGCGCCGCACCGATGTCCTCGCAGAGGGCGAAATACTCGTAAAATCCCACCCCGAAGGACTGCATATACTTCCAGAGGTTCGCGATCTGCTTCCTGCTCTCGAGGGGCCCTACCGTGTCGCGCCATTTATATTGATGGTCGAAATCCACGTCCCCTTCGACGACGCACCCCCCGGGGAAGCGCAAAAAGGAGGGATGACAGTCCTTCATCGCCTGCACGATGCGGGGAGAGAGCTTGCCGTTGCGGTATTTATCGGGATCCCCCCACACCGTCGCGGGGAGGAGGGAAATGCAGTCGAGCCCGATCTTCCCGTTCCCTTCGAGGGCAATGCAGAGCCTGCCCATCGTGTCCTTTTCGGCGACGACCGAGGCCGTCACCTTCACCCAATCCCCCTCGTCTCCCTCGGGGATCGCGATCTCGCCCACCGTCGTGTGTCTGCCGTGCGCGCCGCGGATGAACACCTTCGCCCGCCCGCAAAAGCCGAGCCGCTTCACCCACATGGAGAAGCGGTAGGTCTCCCCTTTCACGACGGGCATGCCATAGAGGTCGTAGCTGCCGTTGAGAAAGTAGCCGGGGTTCTCGAGATGATAGCTCCCGCCCACGTTGAGAAGGAGGTAGGAGGGATTGTTCTCATTCATCCCCCCCTTCTTTACGATCTTTTTCGGGCCCGCGCCGTAGATGTCCCAATAGAAGCCGCGCGCCTTGCGCACCTCCACTTCGCTCTCGTTGCTGTAATCGTCGTAGGTGTAATACTCGAACTCGAAAGAGCCGTTGATGACCATCTCGGCGTTCAAACCGCCGTCTGCGGACTGGTTGATGTCCTCGAAAAAGAGCCCATAGAGGTGCTCCGAAACATCAACGCCCCGCTTTTTTGCGTCAAGATCGTAGCGAATCATGTAAGCCTCCCGCCGCGCGCGTGCGCGGTTTCCGTTTTCAGTAAATGTATTATAACAGCGATTTGCCGTTTCGTCAATATTTTTATGAAATATTTTATTTGTTGTTGAAAGTTTTTTCGGAGACGTCCCCCTGCCCGCTCTTTGCGAACTGCGTTTCGGGGCTTTCGATGTACGCGCGGACCAGACTTCCGCACCCGCGGCAGATGACCGCGTGGTCTAAAACGGTCGCCCTGCGCGAACCCTCGAGCCACAGCGACCCATACGTCTTCACGCGGCAAGTGACGAACTCCGTCCCGCCGCAATACGGACACTTTTCGAGCTTGACTTCTTTCATAAAATTCCCCTCCTTTTTATTGCGCGCTATCGCTAACGCGGAGATCGATTTTTATTCAGACCGAATTCCCTCGTCTGAAGCACTTCTTTCTGACGGCAGCCTCGTGCGGTACTTCGCCTACGGTTCGTGTCGCACCGTTTCCTCCTTCTTGACGCCCTGCGCCTAACTCTTGGCGCCCTGCGCCCAACTCTCGGCGCCCCCTTGAGGGGGAGCTGTCACGGCTGCCCTTGCCGTGACTGAGGGGGTGTCGCATATGCGCTACTTCTCCTTGCGTAGACTAAACAGTATGTGGTATAGATTCCCGTCGTCCGTGCGGCTAAATTGAAATTTATTGATTTCTTCTTCTGTGCCATTCAGTCCAAAACGCGAGATAGCCGTCCCGATCGATTTTG
>CANREU010000065.1 GCA_947629725.1 uncultured Clostridia bacterium | reverse complement strand
GGTTGCCCGCGATTTTCCGCCCCGCATATTTTGAGCGTGCCCTCCCCCTACGTGAGGGGGAGGGGTAGGGGTGAGGGTCCGCCCTCGATCATCGACTGCCACCCCCCTTGATCCCCCCGCCACAGGCAGGGGGTTTCTTTCCGTGTGCCCGACTTACGGCTCTTTACCTCCTCCCTCGTTTGAGGGGGAGGGTAGGGTGAGGGGTGCAAGACCTGCCCCCTTCAAAGGGGGCGGGGCAGGGTTGTGGGGTGCCCACGATGAATGCAACATTCCCTACTTCACGCTACGGCTTGCGCCGCTCTTCGATGACGATCATAGCGTGCGGGCTGGGCAGAATAGCGCGAAAAACGGAGCGTAAAAAAACGGAGCGGTCTATTCGGACCGCCCCGTTTTTATTTTTTCATAGCCGATGAGCTCGTCCACCGAGACGTCGAAGAAGAGTGCGAGGGAGACGAGGGCTCCGAGGCTCGGCTCGCGCAGTCCGTTTTCCCATAGACTGATGATGCCCTTGCTGACCCCGATCGCCTTCGCAAGCTCCACTTGCCCAATCCCGCGTTCCCGCCGCAGGGAAAGAAGGTTTTGTCTGAACTCCGTTTCCATGTTATCATTTTCTCACATGTTTATACGACGAGCGCTTTGGCAAAACCCAAAAGTTGGTTCCTGTTTTTCGTAGACATTTTGCCGAACAATTCCAGTAATTCTTTTTGCTCGCCGGAAAGTTGTGTATCGATTTTTATGATCCCGCCGTCATCGCTTCGACCCAATAAATAATCGAGCGAAATATCCAAAATGTCGGCGATTTTGATGAGGCTTTCAATATCGGGCTCTGTTTTTCCCGTTTCCCACGACGAAATACACGCCCTTGTTTTATCTAACCTGTTCGCCAAATCTTTTTGTAAGATATTTCTCTCCTCACGGATTTCTTGCAAACGCAACATAATATTACCCCTCTTATTTACCATTGTCAACAAATTATTGCAAAATGCTTGACAGGCAATAATTTATCGCTTATAATATGGCCATAAGCAACAAAACATTTCTTTTAGGCAAAACAAACGACGGTTGCGGGCGGAGCATCAAATCGCTTTGTTCGTAATTGATAAAAATCTACAAAGGAGGTAAACACGATGAAGTACACGAAGCCTGTTGTCCTTGCACAGAATCAAAAGCAAGGCTCCTATGCTGCCGGCTGCCCTGCCAATCGGAACGAAGGTGTATTTAATAAGGGCGAGTGCAAAAGGTGCGAGAGAACCGCGTAAGTAACAAGCCGTACGCCCGCCCGACTTTTCGGGCGGGCGTCATCGCTGCGGCATAACAAATTGCAATAGAATAAAACAAAGGATAGTTTACCATGTATTACGCACTCGGAAAAGATTGTTATATCAGAAAAATCGGGAATTTCGGCTATATCAAATCGAGCGGGCTGTTCAACGACCTTGCTTTCGATAAGAGCGGGCAAGTTTTTTTGTCCGCGCTCACCCGTACTCCCAAGTCTCTCGAACAACTATCCAATGAGATCGCGGCATCCTTTATCGACGTCACAAGCGCCGATATTCTTCCCGACGTCAAGGAATTTTTCGATAACCTTGCGGACGACGGGTACGTCGTCAGAGGCGCGACCTATCGGGAAGCCAACGAGAAGAACGTCGGCTTCGACTATTCCGAAGTCAAGCAAATCAATTTGGAAGAGGATTACACCCCGAAAAATATCCGTTCTGCAAACGATACGCAGGAAGTTTTCGACGAGTACTTTCGCGCCAATCCGTACTTGTCGAATTTTCAAATAGAATTGACAAGTAAATGCAACGAACGGTGCATTCACTGCTACATTCCGCACGAGTACAAAAACACCGATATTTCTGCCGATCTCTATTACAGCGTTCTCGACCAATTACAGGGGATGGGCACGCTCGGCGTCACGCTCTCGGGCGGCGAGCCGATGGCGCACCCGCAGTTCAAGGAATTTTTGCTCGCGGCGAAGGAGAAGGACTTTTACGTACACGTTTTGACCAATCTCACCCTCTTGGACGATGACATTGTGCGCATCATGAAGCAAGGGAACACTTGCGGCATACAGACGAGCTTATATAGCATGGTGCCCGAACATCACGACGCCATCACAACCGTCAAGGGCTCCTTTGAAAAGACGAAGGCCGCCATTTTGCGGCTCATCGAAAACAATATTCCCGTGCAGATCAACTGCCCCGTGATGAAGGCGAACAGGGATGACGTTGCGGACGTCATCAAGTGGGGGCACAGCCACAAGATCCGCGTAAACGTCGATTACGCCATTATGGCGGAATACGACCACCGCACGGACAATCTCGCAAACCGACTCTCTCCCGAGGAGTGCCGCTCGGTGATAAAATCCATTATTGAATGCGATGAAACCTACCGCGACGATATTTCGGGATTGGACGACGTCGCAGTACAAAATTACGATTATGACCCGAACGAGCCGTTCTGCGGGGTCGCCGTCAACACGGCTTGCATGGTGGCGAACGGCAATGTCTATCCCTGTCCCGGCTGGCAGAGCTGTGTCTGCGGCAATCTTTACGAAAAATCGCTGAATGAAATTTGGCTTCGGTCGGTCGGGATGAAAAAACTCCGCGCCTTGAAGCGCGGCGACATGAAGGAATGCTCTTCTTGCGCGAACAAGGCATTTTGCAGTCCTTGTCCCGGTAGATTTGCCAACGAGTCGCCAAGCGGAAACCCCATGGAAGTAGCAAAGCATTTCTGCGCCGTGGCGAAAGTCAATAAGCAAGTCGTCTTGGAATATCTGAAAAAAGCCAAGCCGTGATGGACTCCGAAGCATTTACTTTTGACTGTCACGTCCACTTCGGACAGTATTATCATCTATATTATCAGCCGTCTTTGGTCGTCAGGGCGCTCTATAGGAGCGGCGTGCGCCGTGCTTGGGTCTCGTCGACGACGTCCTGCATTGCGCCATCATCCTTTGATGAGGCGCAATATTTGTCCCGCCATATCGACGAAGAAATGAGGGAGGCGCTTGCGAAAGCGGGCAAATATAACATGACGCTCGTTCCCCTATATTGGGCAGTTCCGAAGCGATATGATAGCTTGGAAAAAGTCGACGGTTCAATGTACGCGGGATTCAAAATACATCCGAAAATCGGCGAATGGGGTGGAAAAATCGGAAATAATTTGTTTCACGACATTTGCGTTTGCGCTTCGGAAAACAATTTTCCGATCTTGCTCCACACCGGTGTGGATGCTGCAGATTCTCCTGCGCGGTTTGAAGATTATTTTGCGGATTTTCCCGACGTGACATTTGTCCTTGCGCATTGCCGCAACGCCCGCGAGATCGTTCGGCTGTTCGGCAAATATGAAAATCTCCTCGGCGACACGGCGTTTTGTCCACCCGATAGCTATGAGCAAATATGCCGCGCGGGATTTCAGCCGCGTATGCTTTGGGGCACGGATTTTCCCATTACGCATTGGTGTAACCGCACGAGCGACGCAGTCACGTTGCCCGTCCTTTTCAAAAATTACCGAAAAACTTTGTATAGTTTCAATTCATTTTAATACAGGCGAGCTTGAATTATAAGCGCGTTTCGGTTGACATTTCCCGCGGGGGCTCGTATAATAAACAAGGTACAAGAGGAAAACGGATATGAGAAGATTTTTTACGAGCGAGAGCGTGACGGAAGGTCACCCCGACAAGGTCTGCGACAATATCTCCGACGCCATTTTGGACGAGCTCCTGCGTCAGGATCCCAATGCCCGCGCGGCGGTGGAGTGCTGTGCGGCGTACAACACCCTCATGATCGCGGGGGAAGTCACGAGCAAGGCGAAGGCAGATTATGAAAGGACCGCGCGCGAGGTCATCCAAAGGATCGGCTATCATGCGGGGGACTTTGCCTACGACAAATGCCGTATCGACGTCCTCATCCACGCGCAGTCGCCCGACATTGCGCTCGGGGTAGACAGCTCCCTCGAGAACAAGGCGGGCGGGGAGGAGAAGGACCTCATCGGCGCGGGCGACCAGGGCATGATGTTCGGGTATGCCTGCCGCGAGACGGAGGAGCTCATGCCCCTTCCCATCGTGCTCGCGCACAAGCTCGCCAAGCGTCTCGCCGACGTTCGTAAACAAAAAATCGTGGATTATCTCCGTCCCGACGGCAAGACGCAGGTCACCGTCGAGTACGACGGCAAGACCCCCGTCCGCGTGGACACGGTGGTCCTCTCCGCCCAGCACAACACCAAAGTCTCCCACGAGCAGATCGAGCGGGACATGAAGGAGCTCATCGTAAAAAAAGTCATCCCCGCGGAGCTCCTCGACGGGAACACCAAGTACTTCATCAACCCCACGGGCAGGTTCGAGATCGGCGGGCCCGAGGGGGACTCGGGACTCACGGGCAGGAAGATCATCGTCGATACCTACGGCGGCAGGTGCGCCCACGGCGGCGGGTCTTTCTCGGGGAAGGACCCGACGAAGGTCGACAGGAGCGCGGCGTATATGGCGCGCTACATCTGCAAGAACATGGTCGCGGCGGGGCTCGCGGACGAGATGGAGCTGCCGGTAGCCTCTGCGATCGGCGTCGCCCACCCCGTCTCCGTCTTCGTCGACACCTTCGGCACGGGAAAACTGCCCGACGATCGGCTCGCCGCTCTCGTGCGGGAGAAGTTCGATCTCCGTCCCGCGGCGATCATCGAGACCTTAAACTTGCGCCGTCCCATCTATTCGGAGACGGCGGCCTACGGGCACTTCGGGCGGGATAAGTTCCCGTGGGAGAAGTGCGACCGTGCGGAAGAGCTGGAGGCCCTCTTGAAATGAGGGCGGAAAAGACAGGACGGAGCGTCGCAAAGGACATCGCCTATGTCGGGCTCGGGACCGCGCTCATTGCGGTGTGCGCGTGGATCTCCGTCCCCGTGGGGGCGGTGCCCTTCACCTTGCAGACCTTCGCGGTCGCGGCGGTAGGGGGGCTCCTCGGGTGGAAGCGGGGGACCCTCGCGGTGCTCGCCTACCTCCTTTTGGGGCTCGCGGGCGTGCCCGTCTTCTCGGGATTCAAGGCGGGGGTGCCCGCCCTCATGGGGCCGACGGGCGGCTACATTTTGGGCTTTGTGCTCTCTGTCGCCGTCACGGGCTTTGCGAAGCTCCTCCCCGTGAAGAACAGGGCCGGGCGGACCGCCGTCTTCTATGCCTTCATGATCCTCGGAAACCTTCTCTGCTATCTCTTCGGCACGGTGTGGTTCCTCATCGTGTATAACGGCGGGACGGCGACCCCCGTCTCGGTGGGCGGGGCGCTCCTTATTTGCGTCGTGCCCTACATCCTGCCCGACCTCATCAAACTTGCGATCGCCGCCTTCCTCTCGGTGCGCCTCGAGCGCTTCGTTTTGTAAACGCAGGGACGCGCCCCCTCTATTTTTTTAATTTTAAGTGAAACCCCCTGCCGCGGCGCGGCAGGGGGCTTTTTCGCGCGAAAAAGCCGCCTATTAGGATAATAGGCGGCTTTTTTACGTCCCTATGATACTACCAAAGATGAAAATTGTCAATGGTTTTTCAGAAAATTCCGAGAAAAATTTCAAAACGCCCCAATTTTTGTGAGTTTCTTTCCTTTATATATGAGTTTCTTTCCTTTATATATAGGAAGACGTTCGCCTATTATCCTATTAGGCGAACAGAATATGTATTTTCAGCCACAAAATCGTCGGATGCAGGGGTGATCCGTTCATTTTGTGTTTTATTTGGAAGATTGGTAAACCAGTTTACTAAACTCGTTTGCCGAAAGAAATATGTATAGGAGGAAACCATGAAGAAGAGAAGTTTGAGCTGCATCGTATTGTCGCTCATTCTCGCACTCGGGTGCCTGGCGGGCTGCAAAGACAAGACGCCGGACCCCGTGACGGAGGCTCCCGCGCTCAACCACACGGTGACTTACGACGTGGGCGAGGAAGCCAAAGCGGCGGGGGTAACGGTCACCCCGTCGTCGACGCTCGTCTTGAGCGGTGAGACGGCGATCGTCCCGCAGGAGAGCTACTGGGAGGGCCACGAGCTCGCAGGGTGGTTCAACGGCAGCTCCGAGTGGGATTTCACGACGGACACCGTCACGAAAGACATCACTCTCACCGCCAAGTGGCAGGTGACCGATGCGGCGAACATCGCGGAGGAGTATGAAAAGAACCTCGACTGGGGCGAAAACCGTCATCTCTACGTGCATTATCTGCGCGCCGCGCACGATGCTTCGGAGAACGGCACGACGAACGGCGCCTACGACGCCGCGACCCACTCCTACGATACCCCCATCGACTCCGACGTCTACGGCGACTGGGGGCTCTGGGTATGGGAATACAACCCCGTCCCGAGCGAGGGGAGGACCTTCTATCCCATGAAGATCGACGAGAGCGGCGCCGTGTACGACATCTATCTCGACGGCACGTGGCACGACGGCGGCTGGGACAGTGCGACCCGCACCCATAAGGACAGTGAGGTCAACTATTCCAACACCAACTACATCGGCGTGCAGCTCTTCTCGCACGACAGCCGTCTGCACGGGCAGGGCTTCTGGGTGAACGACAGCGGCGACATCACCTTCCCGCTTGCGAGCGCGCAGCACTCGAAGGCCGACTATCACTGGTTCATCCGCCAGAACGAGGGCCAGTCGGGCACGCCCACCTACGAATCCTTCGTAGTGTTCGATCCCTACGCAGGCTTGGAGCCCGGCGCGGCGGTCTCGCAGCACGACGTCATCTCCCACAAGGGCAACAGCGACCTCTATCCCCAGCAGGATGTGGCGACGGGGTGGGAGAACAACTCCGTCGGCTATCAGATCTTCATGGCGTCCTTCGCAGACAGCGATAACGACGGCATGGGGGACCTTCAGGGCATCATCGGCAAGCTCGACGAACTCAAAGAGTTCGGCGTGGACACCCTTTGGCTCACGCCCTTCCAGCAGTCCAACAGCTACCACGGGTACGACATCCGCGACTACTTCACGGTCGATCCCCGCTTCGGCACCCTCGACGACTACCGCGAGCTCCTCACCGAGGCGCACAAGCGCGGCATGAAGGTCCTCATGGACTTCGTCCTCAACCACACCTCGACCTCCAACCCGTGGTTCGTGAAGAGCTCCAAGCTCCAGAAGGAGACGGTGAAGATGCCCGACGGCACGATGAAGGTCATCGACTACCGCAGCTTCTACACGTGGCAGAGCGAGGAATACGTGAGTTCGCTCACCGATCAGGCGGCGAAGAACCAGTGGTATAAGGACAGCAACGGCTACTACTTTTACTCCTCGTTCGGCAGCTCCATGCCCGAACTCAACTTCGACTATCAGGCGGTGCGCGACGCCATCTTGGACGTCGCCCTCTATTGGATGAGTTTCGGGCTCGACGGGTTCCGTCTCGACGCGGCGACGCACATCTACATGGTCAACGAGAATCCTGACCACTCCAACCAGATCGTGCGCGACTACTCGGACGGCTCGGTCATCGGCTCCACGGCGGGCGACTATTCGTATGACGTGAAGAAGGACGCCAACTTCTTTATGGAGTTCAACGCAAAACTCAAGGCGAGCTATCCGAACGCTCTCCTTCTTGCCGAGAACTTCAACGGCGACCCCATCCACATCGCGCAGCTCTATGAAGGTTTGGATTCGCAGTTCAACTTCAACTTCTACTACGACGTATCGGGCGCGATCGCAACGGCCGCATTCGATTCGACCAACGGCAAGGACTACAACAACAAGGGCATGCAGAGCTATGTCGCGGCGCAGTTCGACTTCAATCTCTACCGCCACGACTACATCGACGGCATCTTCACCTCCAACCACGACGTCACCCGCGCCCGCAACCGCTTGACGGCGGTGCGCAACACGGCGCGCGCCGACTGGATCGAGCAGGATATGACCGACAGCCTCTACGCGACGACGGGCAAACTCGCCAAACTTTGGGCGGGCATCTGCCTCTCCATGCCGGGCATCACGTGGATCTACGCGGGCGACGAGCTCGGCATGACGGGCTGCAAGACGGCGAACGCGCCGGGCGAAGGCAGCGGTCACGAGGACAGGTGGCTCCGCCAGCCCTACAAGTGGACGAGCGAGGGCAACTCCGAGGGCGAGGGCGGTGCCTACACCTACGGGTGGAAGAGCGAGACCGACCCCACCTGCTACTTCCCGATCGGCTTCAACGGCTACTACAGCGAATGGGATAAGTGGAACAAGCAGATGGACGGCCTCGAACAGCAGAAGGCG
>CANREU010000064.1 GCA_947629725.1 uncultured Clostridia bacterium | reverse complement strand
CCCCTCCGAGGGCCTTCCATATGGCTTTCGGGAAAAGGCGCCGTATGATGTTGCGCCTTTTACCGTAATGAGGGGGGAGTGGGCGGAATGAGGGGACGCGCGCCTCCTCCCTCGTTTGAGGGCAGGGGAGCAACGAAAAACAGCGAACGGGGTGCGATTTTCGCACCCCGTCTTCCAAATCAGAAGTAAAAAATTTCCTCAAACTTCTTGCCGAGCGCCACGCACAGCACGAGCGCGAGCTTGGCGGTGGGGCAATACTGTCCCGTCTCGATGGAGCTGATCGTATTCCGCGAAACGCCCACGAGCGCGGCGAGCTCCCCCTGCGATAAGTTCTTTTCCGCCCGTATCTCCTTGAGGCGGTTGTGCAAGATGAGTTTGTCGTCCATATCCGCCTCAAGGCTCGATCCCGCACAGCCCGAGGATCCAGAAGATCCACATGATGAGCGCCCCCGCCGTAATGAGGGCGGCGCAGACGATAAAGACTACCTTCGTCTTCTTGTTCTTATTGACGCACGCCTGCACGATATTCTGTGCCGCTACGCCCGTAAACATGATGCAGAAGAACTCGGGCGAGAATTCGTTCCCCGTAAAAATTTTGGAGAACATGATGATGACGCAGGCAAGCTCCATGCCGATGAACCCCGCATAGTTCGCCCACTGCATCTGCGAGCGCTGCCGCTCGTCGCCGTTCTTTTCGTTCTCCTTCTTCGCCCGCACCAAAATTTCCTCGGTCGAGAGCGCCTTTTCTTCGCCCGTTTCGGGAATTTTTTCCTCGTTTTCTTCCATATCTCCCTCCTTTTGCCAAGTTTACTTGTCATCATCATATCACTGCCAAGTTTGCTTGTCAAGCGTTTTGCGGAAAAAAGATTGCCAAGACGGAAAAAATCTGCTATACTCTTCGTATGGCAACTTACGGATTTACCGATCGCGTGAAGATCACCTTAAAAGCGGGCAACGGGGGAGACGGCATGAACTCCTTCAAGGCCTACAAGGGCAAGCCCGCGTGCGGCCCCGACGGCGGGGACGGCGGGGACGGCGGGGACGTGTATCTCGTCGCCGACCGCAACGTCACCGATCTCGTCGCCTTCCGCTACCAGACGAAGTACGCCGCGGGAAACGGCGAGCGGGGCGGGAGCAACCAGTGCAGCGGCAAGCGGGGGGCGGACCTCGAAATAAAAGTCCCCTGCGGCACCCTCGTGCGGGACGAGAACGGGCGCATTTTCTGCGACGTCTATGAGGACGGCGAGCGGGTGCGCGTGCTCGCGGGAGGCCGTGGCGGCAAGGGCAACGTGCGCTTTACGACGGCGCGCCGCCATGCCCCCGATTTTGCGCAGAAGGGCGTAAAAACCCAACCCCATGTCATCATTTTGGAGATGAAAGTCATTGCAGACGTGGGGCTCGTCGGCTTCCCCAATGTGGGGAAAAGCACCCTTCTTTCCAAGATCTCCGCGGCGCGGCCCAAGATTGCAGACTACCATTTCACGACCCTTTCCCCCAATCTCGGCGTGGTGAAGTATTACGACGAGAGCTTCGTCGCGGCGGACATCCCCGGGCTCATCGAGGGCGCGGCGGAGGGCGCGGGGCTCGGACATGACTTTTTGCGCCATATCGAGCGCACGCGCATGCTCGTCCACGTCGTCGATATTTCGGGCATCGAGGGCAGGGACCCCGTCTCCGATTTCAAGGCGATCAACACGGAGCTTATGGCGTATTCCGAAAAGCTCGCGTCCCTCCCCATGCTCGTCGCCCTCAACAAGTGCGACTGCTTCGGCGCGGAGGAGAACATAAAAATTTTCAAGAAGAAGTACGGAAAGAAGTATGAGATCTTCGAGCTCGCCGCCCTCAAGGGGGAGGGGACGGAGGACCTCGTGCGCGCGATCGCCCAAAAATTGCGCGAACTCCCGCCCGCCGAGCGCATTCCCTCCGAGGAATTTGCGTTTGAGGAGGCGGAGACCCTCGACTTCGAGATCTTCAAGGATGAAAACGGGGCGTTTGTCGTCGTGGGGGGGCTCGTGGACATGCTCTGCCGCAACGTCGTTCTGAACAACCCCGAGAGCATGGCATACTTCCAGCGCGTGCTCAAAAACCGCGGCGTTTTCAAGGAACTTGAAAAGATGGGCTGCGGGGAGAAGGACACCGTCGTCGTCGGCGACGTGGAATTCGAGTATATCAAATAGTTTCGCGGAGAACGTGTCAAAAGCCTTCCCCCTCACAGGGGGAAGCCTTGCAGGCACAGCAAGATATAAAACACGCAACAACAATCCAACCGAAAAAGGAGAAATTTATGTTTACAAGCAAGCAACGCGCGCATCTCAAATCGCTCGCGAGCACCCAAAAGCCCGTCATGCAGGTGGGCAAAGAGGGGATAGGGGAGAACCTCGTCAAAAGCCTCTCGGAGGCGCTCGAGGCGCGCGAACTCATCAAAGTCACCCTCCTGCCCTCCTCGGGGGAGGACGGCGAAAACCTCGCCGCGAACCTCGCCGATCTTCTCGGCGCCGAAGTGGTCGCCGTCATCGGGCGGAAGGCGATCTTCTACCGCCGTTCGCATCGGGAGCACTTCGACCACATCGAATTCTGAATTTACGCGTCCCGCCGTCTTTGCGACGAAATCGGGCGCGGCGGCGCACGGCAGCGATCGAAAGGAGAAAACTATGATCCTTTGTGTAGGTGAAATTCTCGCCGATCTCATCGGCAAGAGCGAAAACGGCAATCTTGCTTACGACAGGCGGGCGGGCGGCGCGCCCTTCAACGTGGCGTGCGGAGTCCGTCGGTTCGGCGCAGAGAGCGCGTTTGTGGGGAGCGTCGGGGACGACCTCATCGGCAGATTCCTCTGCGACTTTGCCGCGTCCCATGTAGACAGGGCGCATGTCCGTGTGGACGGGCGCCGCAACACCACCCTCGCCTTCGTGGAGCTCGACGCGGAGGGGGACCGTTCCTTCTGCTTCTACCGCAAGAATACGGCGGACGCATGCCTTCCCCCCGTCCCCAAACGGCTGCTTGCGCGGGCAGACATCGTGCACATCGGCTCCCTCATGCTCTCCGAAAAGAGGGGGCTGCAATATGCCGAAAATCTCGCAAAAACGGCACATGGGGCCGAAAAACTCGTCAGTTTCGACGTAAACTACCGCGAGGACATCTTCCCGGACAGGGGAGCGGCCGCGGCGCTCTACAAGCGGATGCTCGAAGCGGCGGACATCGTAAAGCTCTCCGAGGAGGAGTATGGCGTGTTCGGGCGGGACTACGTCGCCGAAGCACTCTTTGAGAAGCTCGTCTGCGTCACCCTCGGCGCGAAGGGGTGTACGTGGCGGTATCGCGGGGAGAGCCGCACCCTCCCCACCCTGCCCGTAAAACCCGTGGATACGACGGGCGCGGGCGACGCCTTCTACGCGGGCGCCCTCTCCAAACTCGGCTCCCTCCGGAGGTCCGACTGGACGCGGGAACGCCTCGACGAAGTGTTTGCCTTTGCAAACGCCTGCGGCGCGCTCGCCACACAGGCGCGGGGCGCCATCGACGCGCTCCCTTCCCTGCAGGAGGTCGAAGCCGCCCTCCGCGGATAACAAACTCCGAAACCGAACCGCGCCCCGCGAATTTTCGCGGGGCGCATTCGTTTTCCGCACATCCGCCGCTTTTTCGTTTTATGGCTGCGCGCCCCCATCCTCAAACAGGGCTTCGATGGGGACTTTCAGCGCGCGGGCGATCGCATACACCTCCTTGTCCGTCGCGTTCCGCAGCTGCCCCTCCAACTTGGAATAGCTCGTCGGGTTGATGTCCAGCCCCGCCACCTGCAAACGGGCAACGAAATCCTTTTGCTTGATGTGCTGCTCTTTGCGGAAGCGTTCCGCCCTTTTTCCGATGAGATTGCTCTCCCCGTAATCCTTTTTTCTGACTTTCATGCCCTTCCTCCAAATTTCTTTTTTGGAATTTTAGCATAGAAAAGTCTTGACATAATTCCATAATGGAATTATAATAAACGCGAAATAAAATAAGGAGAGCAGCTATGAAACGCAAACTTTTAACGATTTTGTTGACGGTCGTCGCAGCTTTCTGCCTGTGCTTCGGGCTTGGTGCGTGCGACAAAACGCCTGCGAACCCCTCGGGCGGCACCGAGCAGGGCGGCGGTACCGAGCAAGGCGGCGAGCAGGATGAGGAGTACACGGTGACGTTCGACGCGAACGGCGGCGCGTTTGAGAACGGGGAAACGTTCACGCAGACGGTGAAGAAAAACGCCACGCTCGCCGTGCCCACCTCGCCGACGCGGCAGAACTACACCTTTGCGGGGTGGAGCAAGACGGAAAACGGCTCCGATCTTTGGAGCTTTTCGGACGACAAGGTGACGGGCAACCTCACGCTCTATGCGAAGTGGGAGCAGGCTTCCGCCGTCCTCCTCAGCGTGGAGGGCGCGAGCATCGAGGGGTCGGAGGTCTTCCTCTGCGTCGCCCCCGCGACGGAGGAAGTCAACCTCACGGGCGGCAAGGTGGTGTGCAGTGAAGACAGCACGTGGCACCTCTACAGAAAGGGCAGCGAGAACGAGATCTACACCAAGACCGCTTCCAACCTCGCAGACGGAAACAACGAGTTCCGCATCGTCGTCACGTCCCAAAACGGAGAAAGCGTGAACACCTATAACTTCACCGTGCACAGAAGCTATGAGGCTACGGTCATCTACTACGACGGGGAGACCGAACTTTATAGGGCATCGTGCTACACGGGCAATTCCTTTACTGCGGACTACGAGCCCGAGATCACGGGCTACACGTTCAACAAGTGGACGACGGCGGACGAGGAAGCGTTTACTTCCGCCGTCATTTGGGAGCCGCTGGCGCTTTACGCCGACAAGACGGCCAACCGCTATAAGGCGCAGCTCGACGTAAAGCAAGGCGATACGCTCGGGGAAGAGGCGGAGCAGGAAGTCGCATACGACAGCGAGTTCACTCTCCCCGTTCCCACCCGCACGGGCTATTCCTTTGCGGGGTGGTATGCGAACGGTGCGCAGGGGGCGGGCACCGTCGCCGTTACGGATGGCGAAGGCGCGGGTCTCGGCGTGTGGCAGTTTACGGAGACGACTTCGCTCGAAGCGCATTGGAGCGCAAACACCTACACGGTGACGATCGACCAGATCGAGCAGGCGGGCGAAGTAGACGGCGGAGGCGGGCACGAATACGGTTCCACGGTGAACTTGCAAGCGAGCAGAACCAACCGTGGCTATCAATGGGTCGGTTGGTATATAGGCGGCGAGCAGGTTTCGCAATCCCGTTACTATGAGTTTACGATGGGGTTGGACATTCACGTGGAGGCGCGGTGGACTGTACGCCCGGAGATGGAGCCGTATGAGTTCACCGCCGCAGGCAATGAGTGCAAGATCACGGGCGTGAAGAATGCCGCCTCGCAGACGGACTTGACCGTTCCGGACTATGTGACCGGTATAGATTATTATATATTCAAGGGGTGCACATCCCTTCAAAGTCTTACTATGGAGACGGTCCCGAGCCCGATGAGTGGATTTTATATGTCCGCTCTTTTTGGAAAGAATGGAAATGATGCGAACGTTCCCGCTTCCTTAAAAACCGTGACCGTTAAAGGGACGCAGAGCATCGCATCCGAGGCGTTCAAAAACTGCAGCGGGCTTGAAAGCGTGACGCTCGGGTTTGGCGTGACCACAATCAGAAGTAGCGCGTTCGAAAACTGCATCGGACTCACAAGTTTTATCATCCCCGACACCGTGACAACGATCGAAAATTACGCGTTCAGAGGTTGCAGCGGGCTTGAAAGTCTGACGGTCGGGACCGATGTGCGCACGATCGGCAAGGGGGCATTCCAGTGCGGGAATGAACTCAATGTAATTTGGAATGCAACGAGTTGTGACGACTTTAATAGTTCCGCGGTACTTTTTGGCGACGGAGTGAAGACTGCTACGTTCGGCGAAGCGGTGAAAAAGATCCCTGCGTACCTGTTCTATGATTGCACCGGGTTGACGAACGTGATAATTCCGGAAGGCATGACCGAGATCGGCAATGACGCGTTCTATAATTGCGACGGGCTGGCGAGCGTGATAATTCCGGAAGGTATGACCAAGATCGGTGATTACGCGTTCTATCTCTGTGACAATATTGAAAGTGTTGTATGGAATGCAGTAAATTGCACCGACGATACCTATACAGGCAACAGCTTTACCAGCTCGCGCTCGGCTTTTCGGTCAAGTAGAATAAATACCGTTACATTCGGAGACCAAGTGCAAACGATCCCGAATTATGCGTTTTGTGGGTGTTCTGCGACGAACCTCATCATCGGAAAGGGAGCGACTTCGATTGGGAATTTTGCATTCGCGGATTGCAACATAGAGAACGTTATTTGGAATGCGAAGGATTGCACATCGGCAGGGGGTTACTCCTATCCGATTTTTAAGCACACAAATTTGAAGACGGTGACGTTCGGCGAGAATGTAATGTCTATCCCCGCGTATGCGTTTTATGATTGCAGCGGGTTGACGAGTGTTACAATCGGGAGCGGCGTGACCTCGATTGGGAGTTATGCGTTCTATAATTGTAGCGGGCTAACGGGCGTATACATAACTGATCTTGCGGCTTGGTGTAAAATTGATTTTGTAGGTTCCATTGCCAATCCACTCTACTATGCGCACCATCTATATTTGAACAAAGTGGAAGTAAAGGATCTAACGATTCCCGCAGAGATTACGGAAATCAAGCGGTATGCGTTCTGTTATTGGGACGGACTTGAAAGCGTGACGATCGGGAGCGGCGTGACTTCGATTGAAGGTTATGCGTTCAGTGGTTGTGATGCGCTTCAAACCGTGACATTTGCAAACCCGAATAATTGGAGTGTACGCCCTGTTATGGGCGAGACGATGGCATTGCAGAGTAAAGATCTGGAGGATCAATCTACTGCCGCACAATACTTGCGTGACACCTATGTGGGTTATGATTGGACGCGCAAAGGAAGTTAAAGTTTCTGCATAACCGAAAAACATAAAGAGGAAAAGAAAAAGGCATGAGAGATTTTAATTATCCCAAAAGGCTGGTGGCGCTGTGTACCATGACCGTGTTCTTCATAATGGCAGGCCTCATCTGTCTTGTCCTCGCTGTGACATATTGGTATCCCAATATTTTCACCGGTCTCGGAACGGGGTTTATCACCTCGGCGTGCGTTTCCTTTTGTTTTGCCCTCGTTGAAGGTTGCAAAACGACAGAGGTTTGCGTCAATTTCACCGTCAACATGATGGCGATCGCCGTATTCGGGAATTGGTATATCGGGCAAGTGTGCCTCTTTTCGCAGACGGTCAACGTCCACGGGAACCAAACGACCCACAACATGATGTTCTTCTTGCCTTCGGGCGCCGCCCACTCCGATCCCGTCTTAAACCAATGTTTCTTGCGCTGTCTTTTGGGGCTGACGGAGGACACAGTGTCGCAAATGATGAGCGGTTACACAAAATGCAGACGTCTGATGAGAGGAAAGTATGCCGCAGTTTGTCAACCGTATGTGAGTTGTTTGCGGCGCATGAAGGCCCTTCTCGGAGAGGAACAAAACGCGGAAAAGTTGTGGAGCGGGTTTAAGGAGGCGACGGAAAATGTTTTGACGCATTT
The DNA here is from genome assembly GCA_947629725.1 of uncultured Clostridia bacterium. Classification (GTDB taxonomy): domain Bacteria; phylum Bacillota; class Clostridia; order Christensenellales; family Borkfalkiaceae; genus Gallimonas. The sequence continues at coordinate 709 of CANREU010000064.1, read as the reverse complement.
TGGATTTTCCGAAGAGGTCTTGGCGGTCGCACAGGGGACGCAGATGAGTGCGGAGCAATATATGCAACTTATCACAAAGAAGGTCCCCGAACTCGGCAACTACTTGCGCGCAGAAGATTTTGTGTCCTTTGGCGTTCACGAAGGCAGCAAAGCGGCTTGAATCGCAACACACTGTTAGACTATGTGCCCGCGCGGAGACCCGCGCGGGCACTTCCTATGAAATGCGTGGGCGGCGGGAGAGCTGTTCGGAATGAAGAGCTGCCCTCGCCTCGTTTCCCCGCTCTTGCCTCCCCCCTTATACTTGAGGGGGGAGGGTAGGGTGAGGGGTGGAAAAGAATGAGATTCCTCACGTTCGTTCGGAATGACGTAGCGGGAGCCCTTCGGAATGGCGTAACGGGAGCCCTCGCCCTCCTTTGGGGGGCGAGGGGTAGGGGCGCGGGGAGCAAGCCCCCTCCGTGGGCCTTCCATATGGCTTTCGGGAAAAGGCGCCGTATGATGTTGCGCCTTTTACCGCAATGAGGGGGGGAGGGGGTGGGCGATGCCCCCGAATTTCCACCCCCCTTAGTCCCCCCGCCAAAGGCAGGGGGGTTCTTCCTGCGCGCCCCGACGCCGGGGAAGCCTGTTCCCTCATACCGAGGGCGCAGCCCGAGTGTATCTTGAAAGATTCACTCACTCCGCCTTCGGCTCCGTTCGGAATGAGGGGGAATTG
>CANREU010000063.1 GCA_947629725.1 uncultured Clostridia bacterium | reverse complement strand
GAAACAGCCGTCGAAATAGGAGGGATAGAGCACCGTCTTCTTGTCGCACCACGGGAGGAGCTTGCGGTATTTTTCGCGGTCGGCGGGGGAAAAGATCTTCTCCTGCCCCTCGTAGGGCACGCAGGCCTCGAGAAAGATGGGGTACTTCCGTTTAAGGGAGACGAGGCAATCGAGGGCGAGGAGGTCGAACCCCGCCGCCATGCCGCAGAAGAATCCGCCATACCCCTCCTTCACGAGCCCCTCGAGGGCGTCGTAGAGGGCGCCCGCGTCGAAATCGGGGGGGAGTTCCCTGTGCCCCGTGAGCGCGCAACACTTGTTCATAGCGGTTCCTTTCTCTCCTTTCCCTGTCCGCGCGGGTATTTTGCGGGCGTTTCTCTCTCTTTGCGGACGAGCACGAGCGTCCTCTTCCCCGCCCCGCCGGGAAGTTCGTAGCGCACGCAGCGGGGGTTTCCCCCTCCGAGGAGGAAAATGGCGCGCGCGGCGAGGCTTGTTTCGTCCTCCGCCCCCTTGTAGGCGAGAAAGAGCCCTCCTTTTTTCACGAGGGGCAGGCAGTATTCCGCGAGGGTATCGAGGCGGGCGACGGCGCGGGCACAGCACACGTCCGCCTTCTCCCGCAGCTCCCCTCTTGCCGCGTCCTCCGCGCGGACGTTCACGACTTCGGCGGAGACGCCGAGCCGCGCGCATGCAACGCGCAGGTAGTCGCACTTTTTTCCCGTGCTCTCGATGAGGGTGAAGCGAAGGTCTGGGCGGACGATCGCGAGGGGCAGTGAGGGAAACCCTCCCCCCGAGCCCACCTCGGCGACCCGCGCGCCTTCGGGAAAAAAGCTCTCCCCCGCGAGGGAATCGAGGATGTGTTTTACGAATACTTCCTCCGGTTCCGTGACGGCGGTGAGGTTGTAGCGCGCGTTATACTCGGAAAGGGTGGAGCACAAGATCTCGAATTTTTCCCTCTCCCTCTCACAGAGGGCGGAAAGGCGTGAAAAGTCGGCGGTTTCCATACTCCCATTATAGCACAAGCTCTTCCGCCGCGCAAGCAATGCGGCGCACTTTTCCACGGCGGTGTTCATAAGAGGGGATAACTTTTCCACACCGTGGATAGATCTGTTCATATCTCCTCCCTCCCCGTCTTCCCCCCTTTTCCCCTCCCCCGTTTTCCTCCTCTTTTCTTCCACAGTCTCCCCCTTTTCCACCTCTTCTCCACAGACTTGTCCACCTTCAACTTTTCTCCCCGGATTTTCCGAAAACGGGAAAATTCGCTTGTTTTTTTCCTTGTTTTTTTGTATAATAAGGACGTGAGAGGACAAACCCTCCGAAGAAAGGAGGCTTGTCCACAATTTCACAGCCCTTATTACTACTATTGAAAAAATAAAATTATTATATCATCATCGGAGGAGGAAAACCATGAAGTTTGTCTGCGATGGCGCGTCTTTGTCGGAAGCTGTCCTGAAAGTGAGCAAGGCATGTGCCGTGAGAACGACGGCGCCCGTGATGGAGTGCGTGAAGATCACGGCGGAGGGCGAGGAAGTCGTACTTCTTGCGACCGATAACGAGCTCTCCATCCGCAAGGCGGTGAAGGCGGAGATCTTTGAAGAGGGCGAGCTCTGCGTACAGGGCAAGCTCTTTGCCGATTTTGTCGGCAAACTTGCCGACGAGGAGATAGCCATCTCCTCGGGGGAGCGCGGCATGGAGATAAAGTACCGCGACTCCGTCTCCTATATGCAGACCCTTCCCGCCGAAGATTTCCCCAAGATCGACCTCTCCATCGGGGAAAACTCCTTCGTGATGAAGCAGTGCGACCTCAAAAAGATCATCGCGGAGACGACCTTCTGCTGCGCGCAGGACGATTCCCGCCCCGTGCTCAAAGGGTGCCTCCTCGAATTCGGGGACAAGCTCGAGATGACCGCGCTCGACGGCTACCGTCTCGCCATCTCCGAGGCCCCCATCCTTGCAAAGACGGGGGAGAACTCCATCATCTGCCCTGCCCGCACCCTCACCGAGATCGCGAAGACCCTCTCGGACGGGGATGAAGAGATCGCCATCTACACGCAGGGCGGCATGCTCATGGTGCAGTCGGAGGGAATGACCATCGTCTCCCGCCTCTATCAGGGAGAATTCATCCGCAAGGAGAGCGTGATCCCCTCCAAGTTCTCGACGGACGTCATCCTTCCGAGGAAGGAACTCATCGCGGGAGCCGAGCGCGCCTCCGTGCTCATCCGCGGAGACAAGAACAACCTCGTCACCCTCGAGATCGCGGGGAACGTCGTGAAGATCTCCTCCAATTCCGAATACGGCAATCTCTCCGAGAGCATCGCGGCGGAGACGGCGGGGGTCGACCTCACGATCTCCATGAACGCAAAATACCTCCTCGACAGCCTCCGCGCCCTCGAAGAGGACGACGTGCAGATCTCCTTCAACGGGGCCGTTTCCCCCTTCATTTTGCAGAACAGGGAGAAAAAAGAGAGCCTGTATCTCATTTTGCCCGTGAGAAACGTCGCATAATCGCTTGACGGACGCGGGAAAAACAAGATATAATTGAAAAACAGCAAGAAAAAACGCTAACAAATCATACAGGAGTGTCGTAGATCATGAAAAGAACGTATCAGCCCAAGAAGAGACAGAGAAGCAAGGTGCACGGGTTCCGCAAGAGAATGGCGTCGCAGGGCGGAAGAAAGGTCCTCAAGAGAAGAAGAAACAAGGGTAGAAAGCACATTTCCGCGTAACGGCGGGGTGAGATGAACTATCTGCGGCTCAAAAAAAGGAAAGAGATCTCCGCCGTCCTCAAAAACGGAAAGAGGGCGCGCGGGGAGACGCTCACCGTCGTCTACCTCCCCGCAGAGCGCACCGCGATGGCGGTGTGCGTGGGGAAAAAATACGGGAAGAGCGTCGCGCGGAACAGGATCAAGCGCCTCCTCCGCGAGGCGTTCCGCCTCCGTGCGGAGGGGATCCTCCCCTGCCGCGTCCTTCTCATTCCGAAAGTCGCGGAGGAATATTCCGTCGCTGCCTTCGGGCGGGACCTCGGAAGGATATTCCGGAGGGAAAAACTTGAAGATCGGGCTCGGTAAACTGTGCGCGCAGAACGGTAGGGAGCTGAAAAGGACCCTTTTTTTGCCCGTCCGCTTTGCGCGCGGCGTCTGTATCCGCTTCATCTCCTTCTATCAAAGGAAACTTTCCCGCCACACCTGCCTCTATTCGCCGACCTGTTCCGAATACACGAAGCGCTGCATCAACAACTACGGCGTCGTCGCGGGAGGTCTGCTCGGGGCATGGAGGATCCTCCGCTGCAATCCCCTCTCCAAAGGGGGGATCGACCCCGCGCCCGAGGTGTTTTGGAAAAAGAAATGGCTCGTTTGAGGTTAATTCTATGCTGCAAACCATGATGCTCGGCGTATTTGACGCTCCCATTCTTTCGGAGGGATATGCGATCGGGCTCAACTGGCTCGGAAAGATCGTCATGTGGATCGTCGAGGGGATCGGCACCGTCGGTCTCGGGATCATCGTCTTTACGCTCGTCTTGAAGGCGATCACCCTCCCCTTCGACATCTATCAGAGGGTGAAGATGCGCAAGCAGACCCTCATCATGCGCGAGATGCAGCCCGAGCTCGACAAACTTCAGAAGCAATACGCCAACGACAAGACGATGTACAACCAGAAGATGATGGAGTTGTACAAAAAGAACGGGTATAGCATGCTCGGCGCCTGCCTGCCCATGATCTTATCCATCGTCATCCTCATCGTCGCGTTTCAGGCGTTCCGCCTCTATTCGGATTACGCCAACCTCAAGATGTATGTGGATATGTCCACCGCCTACAATGCCGCCGTATTTGAACACGGCGTGCGGGATACGGGGGTCAAATTCCACCTCGCCTCCATGAAACCGTCCGAGGAAGGGACCGCGGAGGAAGAGTATATCCTCGACGACGGGGATTTTCAGGAGGGCGGCGTCCTGTGGGAAGAGAACGGCGTCTCCCAAGTCATGTATTATGAGACGGTGGAGATCGGCGAGGGCGAGGATAAGCACGAAGAGAAACACCGCTATGTGCGCGTTTCCTCCTCCGAAGCGAAGATGTTCGTCTTCTACCGCTACAACCTTGAAGAGTGGGACTCTTCCATCGAATACCAGGTGGACATAGAGAAACTCGCCGCCTTCCTCCCGACACAGGATCCATACGAGAGAGACAATAAAGGGAACATAAAGTACGACGAAGAGGGAAACCCCCTCCCCTCCCGCGCGGCCATCGCTCTCGCGGCGCTGGAAGAGGCGGAGAACGGGACATACGAGACGGACGAAGCGAAAAATGCGGCAAGAGCCAACGCGTGCAGGCCTTACGTCGTGTGGGTCGGAGGAAAGGCCGCGGCGGATTGGTATCACGATCACGACGCCCACTTCTGGTGGGTGAAGAACGTGTGGTACCCCGACGTCTCCTACAACCACCCCATCCCCTCCACTCATAAGGATTTCATCAAGCAGTTCAACCGCACGGTGACCTACAACGGGGAGAAAAAGTCGCTCTCCACCGTCATTTCCGAACCGCAGTATAACAATTTGACCTCCGAACTTGCCGCCGAGAAGAAGGCACCGAACGGACTTTTCATCCTCATCGCCCTCTCCATCGGGCTCATGGTCGGCTCCCAGCTCATCACCATGAAGAGCCAAAAGGAGAGCGATAAGTATCAGACGGTGGACGGACAGGGTGCCAAGACCCAAAAAGTGATGCTCGTGATGATGCCCCTCATCTACGCGATCTTCGCGTTCATGTACAGCGCGGCATTCACCATCTATATGACGATGAGCAGTCTCCTCTCCATCATCGTCACCCTCCTCTGCAATCTGATCTTGGGGAAGGTGTTCAAGGACAAGGAAGAGAAGGCGCTGAAAGAGCAGCATTCCCGCAAGCTCCCGTGGCAGCAAGCGGGCAAAAAAGAGAAGAAAAATCCCAAACGGAAAAAATAAATAAGAGGGAAACGAAGATGGAACAGAAAGTTTTCACGGGAAAGACGGTGGAAGAAGCCGTCGCCGCGGGGCTCGCGGAACTCGGAGCCGCGGCGGAGGACGTCGAGATCGAAGTGCTCGACGAGGGCAAAAAGAAGAGAGGGCTCTTCGGCAAGGAAGTGCCCGCAAAAGTGGGTCTTACACTCAAGGAAAAACTCACCGACGGACAGAGAGCGGTGAAGTTTTTGGAGGGGCTCCTTCCCCTCCTCGGCACGGAGGCGGTCCCCGTCCTCTCGGGCGAGGACGAGAAGATCGTCATCACCCTCACCGCCACGGCGGCGAAGGGGGTGATCGGGCGGCGCGGCGAGGTGATCGACGCCATCCAGACCATCGCGGGCGCCGTCGCCAACACGGGCAGAAAAGAGTATAAGAGGGTCGTCGTGGACTGCGAGAACTACCGCGAAGAGCGGGAGGAGACCCTCCGCAAGGTCGCCCTGAAACTCGCCGCGAAGGCGGTGCGCATCGGAAAGAGAGTGCGCCTCGAGCCCATGAATCCCTACGAGAGAAGGATCATCCACTCCACCCTCGCCGACAGCGAGGAGGTGACGACCCGCAGCGAGGGGAAAGAACCCGCGCGGTACGTCGTCATCACCCCCAAGAACATGAAGCCCTTTGAAAAGAGGGGCGACCGCGACCGCCGCGGCGGCAGGGGCAAGTTCGACAAGCGCGAGGGCCGCGGGAACGGCAAGTACGGCGACAGGAAATACGGCGACAGGAAGCCCTACCCCAAGCGCGACCTCCCCTCCGAGGCGACCCCCGAGAGCTCGGGCACGAGCTTCAGCCGCGGGAGCAGCACCCCGGGGTACAAAAAGGGCGGGTTCTCGGGCTTTTTCGGGACCTACCTCGGCAAGGCGGACGACGAAACGCCCACCCCTCCCACCGACGAAGAATAATCAAAAAACCGCCGAACGGCGGTTTTTTCTTTGCCCCCGTTCCCCTTGCCTTCCCCTTGAGGGGAAGGTGGCACGGCGCAGCCGTGACGAATGAGGTGTTGTAAACTGTTCTTTCCTTATCTAAAAGGAAACGAAGGAAAAAACAAGGAATTGCCAATTCCGCACACCTCATCACCGCCGTAAAGGTCACGGCGGAGCTTCAGCACAAGGCACGCCTGCGGCGCCCTCAAGGAGAAGCCGGGAGGGCGCGTCCATCCGTTTGACTTTTATAGCGCGCAGTGTTATAATTTTTAAGACTGTCTGCCGTCAAGGAAAGAGAAAATGGAAAACGAACCGAAAGAGCTTATCCGAGCCGAAAATGTGGACAACTTTTCAGGGGGGGGTGGAGATTTTCTCTCCGGTGGAGGATCCGCGCACAAGCGGAGCGAGCGCGAAACAGGCTTTGAGCTGCTGCGCATCGCCTCGGTCTTTCTCATCGGGTGTGTGCACGTCCTCAATTACGGAGGGATGCTGTCGAATGCGGCGAACGGGACCGAACTGCTGTTCATGCGGCTGCTGTATTCCTTTTTTATGCCGTCGGTGAACGTCTTTGTGCTGATCAGCGCGTATTTCACCGCAAAAAGCCGCTTCAAAATCAAAAAAATCGCGCTGCTTTGGGGGGAAGTGCTGTTTTTCGGCTTGGTCCCCTACGCCGTCTTCTTGCTCGTTACGGGCGGAAAGTTCGACGTCATGCGGTTTTTGCGCTACCTGTTCCCCGTAAGCGGCAATGCGTTTTGGTTTTTTACGGCCTACCTCCTCACGTACCTCGCCTCCCCCTTCCTGAATCTGATATTGGAGCACGCCGGCAAGAAAAAGCTGATTTTGCTTGTGGCGGGGCTGTCCGCGCTGACCTGGTTCATCCATGTTCCGCTCGGAGAAGTGATCCCCCTTGCGGGCGGGTATTCGCTCACTTGGTTCATCGCGCTATACCTGATCGGCGGGTATTTGCGGCTCTATCCGCCGTCGGTCAAGAAATACGTGCCCGCTTTGGTCTATCTCGTCTGCGTCCTTTCCGTGTGGGGAATGAGCTATGCGAAGAGGGACAACCTTTTCATGCAGATCCTTTGCAATACCTTTGATTACGACCAGCCTCTCGTGCTCGCGGAGAGCGTCTGCCTGCTCCTGATGTTCCGCGGCATCCGCATCAAAAATCAAGTGATACACGGGGCGATCTGTTTCGTTTCGTCCTGTACGTTCGGCATCTATTTGTTCCAAGAGTCCGCCTTAAAATCCGTTCTGTATTTCGACCTCTTACACGTGGGGTTTGCATACGGAAGACCTGCGGCCGCCGCATGGACGATCCTCTTTGCGCTGGGGGTGTTTTTCTCGGGCATAGCCGCAGACTGCGTGCGCAAAGTGCTTGCTTTTGTCTGCAAGAAGATTTTTGCGGCGATAAAGAGCCGCATCAAACGCCGAAAAAAGGAACAACAGGCGGACCCTTCATAGAAATTGCCCGCCCTCTCACCTTCCCCTTGAGGGGAAGGTGGCACGGCGCAGCCGTGACGAATGAGGTGTTGTAAACTGTTCTTTCCTTATCCAAAAGGAAACGAAGGGAAAAACAAATTGCCAATTACACACACCCTCTCCCCGCCGTAAAGGCCACGGCGGAGCTCCCCCTCAAGGGGGCGCCGAGAAGGGCGCGCGAAAGTCCCCCTCAAGGAGAAGCCGAGAGGCGGATTTTTCGCCCCCGTTCCGCAAAAATGCGCACATGGGGTGAGAAAAAACAAAAAACGCGCCCGACTTTTGTCGGGCGCGCCGCGCACTCAAATCAGTTGTTCTCGAGCCACTTCTTCGCGTTCGCCTTCGTGTACGCGGTGATCTTCTCCGCGGCATAGGCGGAGTCCGCGCCGCCGTAGGTGTAGAGGAAGTAGTCCCCTTCGGGAGTCTGATACATCGTCGTCTCGTAGCCCGCGGGATCGCCGTAAGCGCCGCACGTGACCTTCTTTACCACCGTCGCAGTCGCGGTGTCGTAGACCTTCGTCTTGGTCGTCTTGATCATCTTTCTTTTCTCCTTATAACAAAACTTTCCTTCATTTTAGAGTCTTTTTCGGAATTCGTCAAGAATAACGAGCGAAATTCCCAAAAACTTTCACAAATGTGAGAACATTTCAGATATTTCACGCAAAGTGTGAATTTTTGGACGGGTTTGCGCGGTTTATCACACCCGCCCCGCGGCAGCTGGCGGAGGCGATCGCCGAGGAGACGAGCTCCGCCATAGCGTAGACCATGTTGAGGCGGGTGAGGTTGAGGAAGGAGTAGGTGAAGGCGGACTTGCGCGCAACCACGCCGAGGATGGAGACGTCCCCCACCCGTCCGAGCCGCTTATTCGCGCCCGAGCCGGGGCGGAGAGGGCTGTCGGAGACCTTCACGAGCCCGACGTCGCACTCCTCCCCCACCGCCGCGTCCACTGCGATCACACGGCTCTCGGGGTGGGTCTTGCGCACGAAATCGTTGAGATATTTCACCTCTTTTGCCGTTACGGGGCTCTTGAGGGTGCCGTAAACATAGCCGAAAAAGTCCCTCCGCCGCTTGAGAAGGCTCCCCGCGACGGGCCCGAGACAGTCGCCGATGGCGAGGTCGCTGCCCACACAGAGTACGACGGGCGGCGCCTCCGTCTCCCC